>JANNOR010000168.1:0-5317 GCA_031399265.1 Cyanobacteria bacterium SOY_34_metabat_3
CTTTAATCGACAATCCTGAAATTTATTATAAAAGTGCAGCAGATTTTAAACAAGCTCTATTAAATATAGGATTGCTATAGCAGTGGTTTCAACTGCCGAGTAGCATAATTAAAGCCCCAACTTCTTCAAGAAGTCGGGGCTCTAATCATTCTATTGTTTTAGCTTCTACTGCGGTTTCTGATTTGCTGGAGAAGCACCTGCTTTCACAGCCACAGTCACCAGTTTTCCGCCGCGAATTACCTCAAGCTGTAGATCCTTGCCTACTGTACTTTTCTCAACAATTTGCTGTACGCTGCTAGCATCGCTGACTTCTTGACCGTTAATTTTCTTGATCACATCCGCAACACTAATTCCAGCTTGTGCCGCCGGAGAATCTTTCGCAACTCCCAAAACTAACACACCTTTGTCTTCAGTCAGTTTCAATTTAGGGTTGGGATTTTTATTAAATTCTGCCTTGACATCGGGAGTAATACTCAACATCCGAACCCCGAGATAGGGATGTTCGGCTTTACCTGTTGTTGCTAATTGTTCGGCAATTTGTTGCGCGCGATCGATCGGGATTGCAAAACCCAATCCTTGAGCGCCTTGAATAATCGCCGTATTCATGCCGATAACTTGACCGCGCTGATTCAGCAATGGCCCGCCGGAATTGCCGGGATTGATTGCAGCATCAGTTTGGATAAAGCTGACGCGCTTGTCGGGAACGCCCACATCGGCGCTAGAACGGCCTGTGGCGCTAATAATCCCCACAGTCACAGTATTGTCCAAACCGAGGGGATTGCCGATCGCGATCGCCCATTCTCCAGGCTGCAACTCTTCAGATTTACCCAAACTAACCACAGGTAAATTGTTAGCTTCAATTTTAACAACAGCCACATCTGTAACTGTATCTATACCTAAAACTTTGCCCACAAATTCGCGACCATCCTTCAGTTTGACCGTCACCGTATCTGCGCCGTCTACAACGTGAGCGTTAGTCAAAATTCGACCGTCGGAACCAAAAATAAAACCCGAACCGTTGCCCCGTTCTACCCGATTTCCGGGCTGAGGCTGAATGGGAGAATCCGGGCCGAAGAAGCGGCGGAATTGTTCGGGGATCTCATCTGGAACTTGGTTTTTCACCGTGCGAGACGAGTTAATCCTTACCACTGCCGGGCCGACTTCCTGCACAACTTTCGTGACAAAGTTAGAGTCTTGAGAAGGCAGTATATTTGCCGGCAATGCTGAGACTGGCGCTGCAATTGCAGGGTCAGCTTTAATAGCGTTAGAAGAGCCGGGAACTTGAGAACTTAGGGCGTTGCACCCAACCATTGAAGTGGAGCCGAGCAAAACCAGAGATAAAAAAGCAAGTTTCTTAGGCAAGGAAAAACGGTTAGAACGCTGAGTTTGATTAGGCATATTTTTGGTTGGCATAGTATTGATTTGGGGGGAGTTAGAAGGAGAGTTATAATTATGGTTTTGCATTTTTAGCACCTACTGTAATTAGGTTAGAACTAAAAGTTCTTTAATTTTAATTCAAGCATTTGTGAGATGTTCTTGCCTGGTGGGGTTTACCCTACAGGGTGGGGTAGAAACCGGACTGTCTCGGGTAAATAGTTGATTCGCGTGTTGTCAGGGCGATCCTCTGCGAGGGCTTTCCTTCGGATCGCTTTCCTTCGGATCGCTTTGCTAACGCTAACGTCAACGAACTTGGGGCCGCCACAGGTGAATTGTCGAACTTTCGCGATAATACAGACTACGCTAGCTAGCGGAGATATTCCGCATTTTGCGCGAAGTATTCATGGAATCTGCCGCAATCAAATTCGTTGGCAGTGAGGAAGGACGAAGAGATTCACCTAAAATGGTATTATTGTTCAGCAGGTTCGATCGAACTAACCGCATCAATTTCCCTCGACTTGTTCCTCGAAGTTTCCAAAGTATCAACCGTATTCTTAATAAAACCGGCCATCGGCACAGCAACGATCAAACCTGCTACTCCCGCCACCTTAACTCCTACCAGCAGCGACACTAAAATCCACACGGGATTGAGGCCGATAAAACCGCCTAATAACCGAGGAGCAACCCCGCTTTCAATTACTTGCTCAATGACTGTAGCGACCGCTAAAACTGTCACGCCGAGCCAAAAGTTGTTTAGTGTAATCAGCAAACTAACCATGCAAATACTGAAAGGTGCTCCAAAGGGAATCATCGTCATTACACCGACAGCCAAACCGAACAGCAAGCCGAAGGGAACTCGCAAAATTAAAAAAGCAACAGTGATAGACAATCCCATCAAACCTGCCAAAGTTGCTTGTCCGACGAAGTAGTTGTGGAAGCTTCGGGCAAGCAACGGCCGCAATTCCAGGCTGAGGTTGGAGGGAAACCACTTAAACAAGCCTTCCCACACGCGATCGCCGTGCAATAGCAAGTAAAATGTCAGGACTATTGTCAGCAGAAAATTCACCAGACTGTCAGCCGCACCCAAGCCAAATTTGAGTATTTCGCCGGTGAGAGACTGCAATTGGGCTGAAAGCCGATCGCTCAATTGAGCAGTCAAACCGCTAACATCAATGGGGATACGGCGATTTTCCGCCCACTTGTTAAACGCTTCAATCTGTTCTGTACCAGAAACTATCCAAGTCGGCAGTCTGGTGGCGAGTTCAGTGATTTGGTTCAACAAAATAGGAGCCAGAGTGATACCTAAAACCACCAATATCAGCAAAGTCAAAAACAATACCGACAGCACTGCCCGATCGCGCTTCAGCCCGTATGTGCGCAGAAAGCGCACTGGATAATCTAGCAAAAAAGAGAACACCGTAGCGATTACCAAAACTGTAATCAGAGCGCGAAAATATTCAAAGACTAGGAGGGCTAACCAGCAGTTGAGTACCGCTAGAGGAAAAAATAGTCCGTAAGTCCACCACTGCGGCAGTTGAGTGAAACGTCTCATCTAGGTAATTGGGAATGGGGAATTGGGAATTGGGAAGTATGTTGTTCTAACTAAATGTAAAAAGCTCTTATTTTAGAACCCCGACCACTTCGGCAAAGTCGGGGTTGTGGGTAGTAAATAGTTATGTTACTGGAGATGATATTAGAGCGCCTTGTTTGCAGTCATGTCTACTGATGCCGTTCCAGAGCTAATTGAATTAAACGGTCTACTAACTCGGGAAAAGAAATGCCAGAAGCTTCCCAAAGTTGGGGATACATACTGGTAGCGGTGAACCCGGGAAAAGTGTTAATTTCATTAATCAGAACTTCTCCTGTAGATTCAACATAGAAAAAGTCTACTCGCGCTAAACCGGCGGCATCTATGGCTAAAAATGCTTGCACTGCCATTTGTTGAATTTGCGAGATAATCGCACTGCTTGCCTTTGCGGGAATTGAGCAATCTGCTTGCCCTTGAGTATACTTAGTTTCGTAGTCGTAGAAATCGCTATTAAAACTAATTTCTCCCACTGTTGAAGCTTGGGGATTGTCGTTGCCCAAAACTGCACACTCTAATTCTCTGGCGATCACGCCCGCTTCCACAATTATTCGGCGATCGTAGCTGGCGGCGCCATCAAGAGCTGCTTCGAGTTCCGCGCGCGATCGCACTTTTGAAATTCCCACAGACGAACCCAAATTAGCAGGTTTCACAAAGCAAGGATAACCCAGAGTTTCCTCAATTTTGTCGCACAGTTTCGGGAAAACGCAAGGATTCGACCAGATTTCGGAACGGTTGACAGCGACGTATTTTACCTGCGGCAAACCAGCTTGAGCAAAAGCCATTTTCATCGCAATTTTATCCATTCCCATCGCCGAGCCTAAAACCCCCGAACCTACAAAAGGAACTTGCATTAATTTCAGCAGCCCTTGCACCGTACCGTCTTCGCCGTTCGGGCCGTGCAGAACCGGAAGCCAAACATCGACTGCATTAAAATTAGGAAACTGTCTAGATGTGGGAGAGTCGTCTTCTCCTGGTTGTTGCTCTCTTTCCAGAGGTTTTCCGGTGGATAAAACTTGTTGAGGTAATGTCCCCGATCGCCAGTGGCCGTCTTTTTGGATATAAAAAGGCAGAACTTCGTATTTAGAGGCATTTTCGTCAGCAGCGAGGGCGCGGGCGATCGCCCTTGCCGAACTAATTGAAACTTCATGTTCGCCCGATCGCCCGCCAAAGAGTAGCCCGATCCGCATCTTCGTCATTTTTCAATACTCCCGGTACTTTTTGACAAATATACACGCACTTAGCGCAGCCAACACAGAAACGAACGAACCGCCTATCCCCTCCCTCTCACTCTTCCTCTGCGCCCTCTGCGCCCTCTGCGGTAAAAAAAATCATATCTTATTAGAAGAGCGCAGCACTCCAGCCAATATCAACTATGCAGACTACTTAGGCTGTACGGGTTGCACAAAACTGCTGCGAGCCCGAACAAAACAATTGTTAACCCCAGCAATACCCTCACTTTTTTCTACAAAAAACCAAGGTTGATTGCGATCGTCATACAAAACCCCCAATCCGCTAGGGCCGAGATAAATTTCAAACTCCTGGCCGCCTTTCAAAGTACCAACCACAGGCCAACTGCCAATATTTAAATCTACCTTGCTCCCGGGATCTTCTATTTCCTGAATAGAGTGCGCGCCCATGCGACAGTTGAGACCGTTCGGGTCTGGATCTACGACTTGCCAATATCGGTGAGAAGTTCTTTGATACTCTCCGCGTTCGTTTGGCTGCGGCAATTCAACTTGGGGAGGGAAATTTTGCGTTGTGTCAAATTCAGAAGTTTGTGTCATGTTATTTAAACTCGCTTTATGTCAATTATAGTCATACAGAACTTTTCAGGTATGCGAGGTATATAGCTTTTGTAGGAACACTCCGAGAGCCCATAGGTGTCAACTTAAGGTCAAATCCAGTCAGAGATTGTTGTTTGACTATTAAATCTAGATCCGAACGAGCCCCCCTTAAGAAGGGGGGGACAAGAACTTACTCAAAGTCCCCCTTCTTAAGGGGGATTTAGGGGGATCTAGACTTAGCGTAAAAACGAGATTTATCAAGGCTTTCAGGCTTAAGTTGACACTAATGGGCTTTTGGAGTGTCCCTACGGGGATTGGGAACTCGCAGAACTATTTAAACTCTTTCCCCAGTCAAACTAAAAGCGCGAATATCTGTAATTTTAACCTGCACCATTTTACCAGCTAATTCAGCAATATCGCCCTTAAAAAACGTGAGGCGATTGCCGCGAGTGCGTCCCATCACCTGACTGGAATCTTTGAGATTTTGGACTTCCACCAACACCTCTTCAGTGCGTCCGAAATAGCGTTGCGAACGCTCCATTGCGGTTGTTGTCACGACATGATTTAG
>JANNOR010000184.1:0-41166 GCA_031399265.1 Cyanobacteria bacterium SOY_34_metabat_3
GCTCAAGATTTGCGAAATAGTGGAGATTACGGAGGAATTGATACTGTCACTGTCGAGCAAGCTGCGGAACAAATTAACTGTGCCGAACAATTTGTCGAATTAGCTCAAAATCTAATTGGCCCTGTACCGCCACCTTAAATAACAATGAACGAAGCACGCCACCAAGCTTATCTCAATCTGATTCAATCGCTACTGAATTGCCCCAGCGGAGAAGAACACCAAATTTTGCAGGCAAACTCCGAGTTAGTTGATGCGGGGTTGGTGCAGGAAATGCTAGAAGAGGCGAACAATCTTAGAACTTTTAACAACCTGGATGATGCTAATTCTTTAATGACTCTTGCAGGGCATCTCCTGGGTAGTTATAATAATACAATTATAAATAAATCGTCACCCTTCACTTACATCGAATTCTTAATGGAAGTTTTGGAGGCTACGGCAGATAGCAACGGCGACCATAAAGTAATTTATCCCCTACTGTTGCACAATCTCAAATTAGTTAATGATAATTTGGCTGTAGTGTTGCAAAATTGGGCGGCGGAAACTTTGCCAAATTTAGATAGCCCAGATATCCGTACCTTTTTCAGATTAGTTGTTGTCGATTTTAGCAACGCAATCCAGCGGTTTCCTTTGGGAACTAAAGTCAGTAATTTAGAAATTGCTATTGCAGGTTATGAAGTTGCAATGACTATTTTTACCCCTCAAGAATATCCTGAATATTGGGCAATGACTCAAAATAATTTGGCGCTTGCCTACCGCAACAGAGTCAGAGGAGAAAAAGCGGATAATCTAGAAAAGTCGATCGAACTTTATCAAACAGCTTTGTCAGTTTGCACCCGCGACGCATTTCCCGAAAATTGGGCAATGACTCAAAATAATTTGGGGGAAGTCTACCTCTACAAAATTAGAGGCGAAAAAGCGGATAATCTAGAACAGGCGATCGCCACTCTTCAGGTAGCATTGTCCGTCTACACCCGCAAGGCATTTCCGGAATATTGGGCAATGACTCAAAATAATTTGGGGGAGGCCTACCGTAACAGAATTAGAGGCGAAAAAGCGGATAATCTAGAACAGGCGATCGAATTTTATCAGGCAGCTTTGTCAGTTTACACCCGCGACGCATTTCCCGAAAATTGGGCAGGGACTCACAATAATTTAGGGGAAGCTTACCGCAACAGAATTAGAGGCGAAAAAACGGATAATCTAGAACAGGCGATCGAATTTTATCAAGCAGCTTTGTCCGTTTACACCCGCGAGGCATTTCCTGAAGATTGGGCAATGACTCAAAATAATTTGGCGCTTGCCTACAGCGACAGAATCAGGGGCGAAAAAGCGGATAATATAGAAAAGTCGATCGAACTTTATCAAAGAGCTTTGTCCGTTTACACTCGTGACGCATTTCCCTTTGAATGGGCAAGGAGTCAAAATAATTTAGGGGAAGCTTACCGCAACAGAATCAGAGGCGAAAAAGCCGAGAATATAGAAATCGCGATCGGATTTTATCAGGAATCATTAGAGGTTTACACTCGCGACACATTTCCTTTTGAATGGGCAAGGAGCAAAAATAATTTGGCGGGTGCTTACTTATACAGAATCAAAGGCGAAAAAGCGAATAATCTCGCAAGGTCGATCGAATTTTATCAAGCAGCTTTGTTAGTTCGCACCCGCGACGCATTTCCCATCAATCATGCTGAAACATTATTTAATCTGGGACTTACCTACCGGGGTAATTCCCAACTACCACAAGCTTACAATACCTTTAACACCGCTATTGAGACAGTCGAATCAATGCGGACTGAAATCATTATCGGTGGCGAAGCAGACAGACAGAAATTAGCCGAAGAATACAATAGAATTTATCAGTTAATGGTAGAAGTTTGCCTAGAAATGGAAAACAAAACCGCCGCCCTAGAATACATCGAACGCAGCAAAACCCGAAACCTAGTAGAATTGTTTCACAAGGCCCGCAGCCTCCCGCAAAATGTACAGCGGATTAGTTTTCAAGAAATTCGCAATCTGTTAGGTGAAGATGAGTCAATTTTGGAATGGTACATTACCTTTAACGGCTTGAAAGTTTTTATTATTACCCGCGACTCCACCCAACCCGATGTCTGGCAATCTTCCGATACAGACTCAGAAGCATTAGTGGAGTTTATGAATGAATATATCAACGACTACATAAACCAACCTGACCACTGGAGAAATCAGCTAGAAACCCGCCTAGAAAAATTAGCTAAAATCTTGCACATCGATGAAATAATTTCTCGTCTCCCGGAAAACTGCCAGCGCTTGATATTAGTTCCCTTCCGATATTTGCACTTGTTACCACTTCACGCATTAACCAGCCGAAGACTAAAACAAAATATAGAAGCAACTGGAAGTCTCCTCGAACTTTTCCCTGGCGGCGTGAGATATACTCCCAGTTGTCAGCTATTACAATTATCTCAGCGGGTAAATCCGACTGGGGAAGAGTCATCACCCACAAGATTGTTTGCCATTCAAAACCCGACAGAAGATTTAGACTTCACCGATATCGAAGTAGAAGCAATTGCCAAATCCTTTAATCCTGCCGAAGTTTTGATTCGGGAAAAGGCAAGTAAAACAGGATTCCAGCAACAGCTTGAAGCATTGCAGAATGCCGACATCGCCCACTTTTCCTGTCACGGCTTTTTCGACTTTCTCGATCCCCGCAAATCAGCTTTAATCTTAGCTGGGGCGAAAATTGCCACCGATAACGTTAACTCGGAGGAAAAAAGTTATATTCGTTCCCGCCGAGGCGAAACCTTCGACATCGCAGAATGTCTGACGCTGGAAGAAATCTTTGATTTGCCACTGAGTAAGTGCAGTTTAGTTACGCTTTCCGCCTGCGAAACTGGGCTAACGGATATTAGAGATAGCACTGATGAGTATATCGGATTGCCTAGCGGTTTTTTATATGCCGGGGCGACGAATATAATTAGCACTTTGTGGGCTGTTAATGATGTATCTACGGCAATTTTGATGATTAAATTTTATGAGACATTGCTGTCTGACACTCGCCCGCCCGTGGCGATTGCTTTGCGCGAGTCTCAGTTGTGGCTGCGGAGTTTAACTGTCAAAGGTTTGGTAGAATGGGTGGAAGCGTCGAAGTTGCTGAGTCACGAACACAAACAGAAAATTAAAGACAGATACAGGCGCGGTTACAAACAGGATTATCAACCTTATAATTCTCCCGTACACTGGGCGGCTTTCTGTGCGGTTGGACAATAAGCGTTGGTATCAGAAACCGGGTTTCTTCCGAGATTTTCTGTTCCACTTGAGATTTCTCAGAGAAACCCGGTTTCTTTGGCCTTAGTTCTAAATTTTTGCAACTATCAATTCACTATAATCAAAGGAGAAATTAGCAATGACAGACGAACAATTTATTTCTGGTTTCCTAGCAGTCTTTGAAACTAAACCCGAAGTATTTGAACAAGTTGGGGCGGTTGACGATTTAGCAAATCTCAGCAATACGATATCGCAGATGGCGGATCAATCGAACAACGAAGTAGCTGATGCCCTTGGCGATTGGTGTGCAAACTATCCTAAGATAACAGATGAAATCAATAAATTTGAGAGAAAACTAGAACCGCAACCCACCAAAAAAGAAGCACAAAACCCAAGGCTATCAAACCGTTATCCAGAGTTACCGGAAAACCTCAAAAAACGCCTTCCCGATTCACAGCCCCCGCGCCAATAAAATGAGCGACAAAATTTCTGCCCCCAATGTCTATTTATACGCTTTCCAACTGCACAATGACAGTCATGGCCGCCACAATCCTCTGTGGAAACACTGCGACAACATCCTCGCCAACTTCACCGATGAAACGGTAACGCCCAATCTAGTTTTCCCGCAAAATTCCCACACCTACCGCGAGGATTTGTTGCCAAATGTCGCACTACGATTTAAAAGCAATCCGCCCGTAGAAGGTTTTGCCCAACCGCTACAAATTCAAGACAGCTATGCTTTATGCTTAAATATAGGTTGCCCGGAAGACGGCACCGCTGATAATCTAGATATCGATTTCATCCAGCAATTCAACCCAAATCGAGTCTTACTCATCAACGGCGATGATAACTTTTTAGGTCAAACTCTCCTAATTACCGGATGGCTTCCCGCAAATTCACCGGATAATTTAGATTCCCTCAAACCCCTCGCCGATAAATGTCGCGATGCTTTATTCCAAGGCGACTCGCCACCTGTATTTTATCGTTCTGGTAAACTGTTCGGTAGTCCGATTTTTGAATACGGTACAATTAGCGATATTGCGAATTACCGCCACCTGCTTGTCTGGCTGCTGGCTGACAAACAAACTGACAAGGATTTTAGCACTTGCCAGCAAGAAATACTCGACCTGCTATTTTACCGCAACAAAATTATCAAAGCTTTTCAAGACAGCCGCCTGATTTACGATGAACTCGGTCGCGAATACCGCATTATTGAGAAAAATATGGAGATATTGCAGGATCAATTTTCCAGGGGAACCGTCTTAACTGCCACCCAATTGCAGGAATTTCAGGAACAGCTAAAGCAACTCTTCAGCAAGGCTGTAACTTATACTCGCCTGCTGCGAAAACTCGAAGATTATGACAATACAATTGCCCTAAATCTTAACAATTACATTGACATTTTGCAAACAATTTGTGATATACTAGGAACTGATAAGGAAGAACTATCTATATTAAATCACTTCAGTAGAAAAAGCGCTCCTTATATGCGATCGCAAATAGCCGGAGACTTAGGATATTTCCGCCACGGGACAAACTTAATCGAGCAGGCGATCGCCTCAATACGCGGCATAGTAGAAATAGAACAAGCCAGGAGCGATCGCACCAACCAAATCGAACTCCGCAAAAGCGAGGACAAAGAGAAATATCGGGACGATCGACTAGAAAGCAAAGTACAGGCGATCGGCGTCGGTTTAGCAGCAGGTGGCATCGCAGCATCAAGCGGCACAGACAAAGTATTGCAGACAGTCCAAAACCATCAAATCCCAATTTTAATGCAGTGGCATCCCTTTCTATTTTCGTTTGCCTTGAGTTTTGCGATCGCACTTTTCGCAGCCGGCATCACCTGGTGGCTCACTAAACCGAAAAACAATTGACCCTTTAAATCGAAGCGAACGACTACGCGGTTCCTGAGCGGAGTCGAAGGGCAGGGCACCGCAGTTGATAGTTGACAGCGATATTTTCAAGAACGTGTCAATATAGAGAATGTGACTTCAATTCCCTTCTTTCCCCATGAGCAAACAACGCATTCTTTCAGGAGTTCAGCCAACAGGCAATATGCACCTAGGCAATTATTTCGGTGCCATTCGCAACTGGGTAGAAGGTCAAACTCAATACGAAAACTACTTTTTCGTAGCTGATTTGCACGCCATTACCGCACCGCACAATCCAGCAACCCTAGCCTCAGACACTTACACCACCGCCGCCCTTTATTTAGCTTGCGGCGCCGATGTCGAACATTCGACTATTTTCGTGCAATCCCACGTCTCGGCTCACATAGAACTAGCATGGTTGCTCAACTGTATTACCCCGATCAACTGGCTCGAAGATATGATTCAGTTTAAAGAAAAATCAGTTAAACAAGAAGAAAATGTCAATGCTGGTTTGCTGAATTATCCAGTATTAATGGCAGCAGATATCTTGCTTTACGATGCCGACAAAGTGCCTGTGGGAGAAGACCAAAAACAGCATTTAGAACTCACTCGCGACTTGGTAAACAGATTAAATCACCAATTTGGCACGCCAGAAAATCCAGTTTTAAAACTTCCCGAACCGTTAATTCGGACTGACGGCGCGAGAGTGATGAGTTTGACTGATGGTACGCGCAAAATGTCGAAATCCGACCCTTCCGAACAAAGTAGAATTAATTTGTTGGATTCGCCAGATACGATCGCCAAAAAAATCAAGCGCTGCAAAACTGATGCGTTGCGTGGCTTGACTTTCGACGATCCAGAGCGCCCCGAAGCCAAAAACTTGCTCACCCTTTACCTGCTGCTTTCCGGCAAATCTAAGGAAGAAGTCGCAGCGGAGTGTGAAAATATGGGTTGGGGAGACTTTAAACCACTGTTGACAGAGACGACAATTAATGCCCTGAAACCGATTCAGGACAAATACAAAGACATCATGGACGATCGGGGATATTTAGAATCAGTATTACGTCAAGGAAAGGAACAAGCTGAAACAATTGCTAACCAAACTCTAACTAAGGTTAAAAAAGCTTTCGGTTATTCTTTACCTAATTAGTCATGGGTCATGGGGAATGGGGAATGGGGCATTGGGCATTGGTAGCAACTAACAAATAACTAATGACTAATGACTTCTCCCTCTCTTCCTTCTCCCTCTCTTCCTTCTTCCTCTCTTCCTTCTTTAAAATAATTATGAACCGTTTTCGCACAGCTTGCACCACTCCCGGAGAATTTATAATTACCGCCGAAGTTGCCCCTCCCAAAGGTGGCGATATGACTCATACTCTGGTAATGGCCGAATTGCTCAAAAACCGAGTTCACGCAATCAATATCACAGACGGAAGCCGCGCAGTGCTGCGAATGTGTCCGCTAGCAGTATCAGTAATTTTATTACAGCACGGAATAGAGCCGATTTGTCAAGTTGCTTGTCGCGATCGCAATCAAATTGGCCTCCAAGCCGATCTCATGGGAGCGCACGCTTTAGGCATTCATAATATATTGGCACTTACGGGCGATCCAGTCAAAGCTGGCGACCATCCAAAAGCCAAAAGCGTATTCGATTTTGAATCAGTACGGCTATTGCAAGTCATTCAAAAAATGAACGGTGGCAAAGACTGGAATGACCAAGCTTTAACAGACGGAATTACCGATTTATTTGTCGGTGCTGCTGTCGATCCGCAATCCCCCAGTTGGTCGGGTTTGCAAAGTCGATTCGAGAAAAAATTAGAAGCAGGAGCAGACTTTTTTCAAAGTCAATTAATTACAGATTTTGAAGTTTTAGATAAGTTTATGCACAATATTGCTGCTGGTTGCAACAAACCAATTTTAGCAGGAATCTTTCTGTTTAAATCAGCCAAAAATGCTGAATTTATCAAAAAAAATGTGCCCGGAGTTCACATACCGCAAGAGACGATCGACCGTTTGGCAAAATCGACCGAACCTTTGCAGGAAGGCATAATAATAGCGGCCGAACAAGTTAAACTAGCGCGCCAGTTGTGTCAAGGAGTTCACATGATGGCAGTCAAGCGAGAAGATTTAATTCCGCAAATTTTGGATTTGGCGGGAATCGATCCGCTAAGCTAAAATTAAACCGTAGGGGCGGATTCACCGATAATAATTGCCTAAAACCCACTATCTCGTAAACCCGCCCTCCCCGCTATCATTTTGAACATCAATAAAACAATCATGGTTCAAATTGTAGACAATCCCACAAATTCTCCCGCAGTCGAACAGCGTTTCACTTCGCGCGGTTTGACATGGCATCAATTCAAGGCAATTCAAGCTGGCTTTGAAGACGTGCCGAATGTACGCTTATCTTATTGTGATGGAGTTTTAGAAATTGTGGGCATTAGTAAACCTCATGAAGCATTTCAATCGATAATTGGTCTATTGCTTGGGATCTACTTTGAAGTTAGGGAAATTGAGTTTTTCCCCAGCGGTGCTTACAGTCAAATTGTTGAAGGTCAAGTCGAATATCAGTCAGATTTATCTTATTGTTTCGGGACAGATAAGGATGTTCCTGATTTGTGCATTGAGGTAGTGATTACTAGCGGCAGTCCGATTAAACTTCAGAAATATCGGCTGATGGGTGTGTCTGAAGTTTGGTTTTGGGAAGACGGAACCCTACAACTTTACGGCTTGCGAGAGCAGGGTTATGAGCGGATTACTAGCAGCGAATTGCTCCCTGAATTAGACTTATCTTTGTTGAAGCGTTGCATTTTATTTGCATCACCATTGGAAGCACTAAAAGAGTTTCGTACAGGGATTAGTAGCAATGACTGACTCAGAAATCCTTAATTCCGACACAACTAAAACGCTGGATACTCGCATATCCGAAGTTACAGTTTATACCGATCGCGCTTTGGTGACTCGACGGGGCACGGTGGCGCTGACAGGAAACGAGACAGAATTGACGATCGCCTCTCTCCCCGCAACCCTCGAAACAGATTCAGTGAGAGCAACCGGTTCGGGTACAATTGCAGTGCGATTGCTGGGAGTGCGATCGCACACCGTTTTCAGCAGCGAACCTGTGGGCGATCGCACTGCCGAATTAACCCAACAAATCCAAGAATTAGAAACCCAAAGACGTGCAATTGACGACAAAATAACCGCCCGAAAAATTAAACTCCAATTTCTCCAAGGCTTAAGCGAAAAAAGCGTCGGTTCCTTTTCCAGCAGCATCGCCAAACAGCAGATAGGTTTAAACGAAACTGGCGAATTGCTCAACTTTTTAGGCACTAATTACCTAAAAAATACAAGTGCGATCGCCCAGCACCAAAGACAAAAGCAAGAATTAGACAAACAAATACAAGCTTTACAGCAGCAGTTACGACAAGTACAAACTCCCAATTGCCAACAAAGTCTTAACATCATTGTCGCCATAGAACCCAGTGGTAGCGGTAACTTTGAACTAGAAGTTTCCTATGTAGTAACGCGAGCTCAGTGGACTCCTCTTTACGATTTGCGAGTAAATGTTACAAACAACCAAATTAATCTCAATTATCTAGCCGAAGTCAATCAAAATACAGGCGAAGATTGGACAGAAGTAGCCCTGACATTATCCACAGCAAAACCCGGATTGGGAACTTTGCCACCAAAACTCCAACCCTGGTTTATCGATATTGTCCGCCCAAAATCTACTCAAAACAGAGAAGTTGCGATGATGGCTATGGCTATAGAGCGTTCTTCTGCTCCTGCTCCCGCTCCTGCTGAGCCCGCTCACGCACGCATAGCAGCTCAAACAGCCACAGCCGAAGTATCCAGAGAAGGTGGCACTGTCTCATTTCAAGTAGGCGGAAATACCAATATTCCCAGCGACGGTACACCACACAAAGTAACTGTTTTTAGCGAAAACTATCCCTTTAAACCTGAATATATTGCCGTCCCGAAATTAGTCAGTTTCGCCTATTTGCAAGCAGTTGTGGTGAATCCGTTGACAGGCGCAACTCTGCTACCCGGTAAGGCAAATATCTTTCGCGACAACACTTTTGTCGGTACTGTAGAATTGGATAATATTTCACCTGGTGCAGAATTCAAGCTGAATTTAGGAATAGATGAAGGGTTAAAAATCGATCGCGAATTAGTCGAAAGACAAGTAGACAAGAAACTGATTAGCCAGCAGCGGCGCACGAGTTACGCTTATCGGTTAAATGTGACGAACTTGAAACAGGTGCAGGTACACCTGACACTGAAAGAGCAATTACCAGTCAGCCGCAACGAGCAAATCAAAGTGCGATCGACTTTAACTAATCCGAAGATAGTACCAGGTGAAATGGGAATACTGGAATGGATAATGTCTCTACCGCCACAGGCGAAGCAAGAATTGTATTATCAGTTTGTCGTCGAACATCCTCCCGATTTAACAGTCATCGGTTTAGATATCTAACTTAAAACCGGGAATCCAATACTAAGCTTTCAAAAATTTACCTATAATTGGTAAACTGCAAAGCCATCGGATAGTCTTCTTGCTTCAAGCGTTGAATTACGAACTGCAACTCATCCTTATCTTTGGCAGAAACGCGCACTGCATCACCTTGAATCGAGCCTTGAATTTTTTTAAATTCATCTCGAATTAACTTAGTAATTTTCTTGGCAATTTCCTGATCGATCCCTTTTTTGAGTTTGATTTCTTGGCGTACTCTAGTACCACTAGCAGCTTCAATTTTGCCGTAGTCAAAAATTTTCAGAGACAAATTGCGCTTGGCGGCTTTAGTTTGCAAAACAGTGTGAATCGCGTCGAGAGTAAATTCACTATCGGTATTGACAGTAATTGCTTCAGCGCCTAATTCTAGGGTTGTTTTGGTATCTTTTAAGTCATAGCGGCTTTGAATTTCTCGGGTTGTTTGGTCAACAGCATTAACTAATTCTTGTCTATCGAAATCGCTGACAATATCAAATGAATAACTAGCTGCCATAAAATTATAATTGGTAATTGGGCATTGGGCATTGGGCATTGGGCATTGGGCCTTGGGCATTGGGCATTGGGCATTGGGCATTGGGCATTGGGCATTGGGCATTAACAACTAACCAATAACTAATAACCAATAAACCAATAACCCATAACCCATAACCAATAACCAATGACTGCTGAAAATTAGCCATTAACAGCCATCAAACTGAAATAGAATAAAGAAACAGTGCAAGAAGAACTAATCGCAAACATGAGCGATCGCCCCAGCGGTATATTCAGGATATAGAAAACTGAAAACAACAACCGGGCGATCGGAAAGGCGATCGCAGCCAAACCCGCAGCCTCCGAATCAACCCCCGTCACAAAAGCCATCAAAGCCGCCGCTGAAAACAGCATAAACGTCTCAAACGAATTTTGGTGAGCCCAGGTTGCCCGCTGAGCGTAAGCAGGCAACCTGTCAAACATAGCGCGAGGAGCTGCTTGATCGTAACCTAGCTGCAAGCGGGCGAGGGCAACCACCAAAAACGGTGCGTAAACCAACGCGGCAGCAGCAGCAATACAATCAAGCAAAATAACCGACACAGGCAATCCCAACACCATCATCCGCCTCGCATTTCAATCAAAATAGAACAGAGTAACCACTTTGCGCTGTTCCTCCGCATCCTGGCAAGTTTTCAGCAAAGTGTGGCTTTCGTGAAAAGCAAAACAGATCAGTTGCTGACAGCGAGAAATAATCTCCTGATTGCACATGGCGCTTGCTTCGGGGAGAGACAAACTGTCATTTTTGGGATTTTCTACCAAATGTATCACTTGTTCGAGCTGCTCGCGAGACTCCCGAGGCTGCCGGCCCATGCTTTGCGGCAAAATCACCGTCAGCAGATTAGGATCTGCTCGCATTGCGCCCCGAATCGCGGCTGAATTGGTGCCTGTAGCACCTGAAGTGATGAGCTGGTTGCCTCCCAGAACTAAGGCATAGCTCAGCATCTCAATTAGCTGCTGGTGGGTAATAGGAACGTGGCGAGAACCCAAAAGAGCAACCCGCTTGGAGCTTGTTTGCTGGATTGCCGCAAGTTCTTGTAAAAAATCATCAACTCTGGGTAACTCAATTGATTGACTCAAAGAATTTATTAAATTAAATAAAACTACGTTGTGGATTCTAGCAGACTCACTAGCAATTGCCGCCAAAAATAAGTTAAGAATTGCTGAACTGCGATATCTGACTCTTTGAGCGGCTTCTTTGAGGAAACCAGAAGGCAGAATGTCTCAAATCATTCGGCGGCAGGAGCTCTTCGGGTAGAATTGAAGAAAAATTGAGAATTTAAGAATTTTAGGCTTTTATGTTAAACAACTAAAAATTTTCTCTGCCTTCTTCCCTCTGCTCCGGCTGCCTTTACAGCTTCTGCTCTGGCTGCTTTTCGTTAATGGACTCGATCGCGCAGGCCCAAAGATGCCATCATCCCGTCTAGGTCAAAGTGTTCTGCCATTAGCTGACTGACGCATTCCACCTTGATGGGTTCGTGCAGGCGCACGTTGCCAAAGGTGCTGTCGATAATTTCCACCGTGGTTAAGGTATCCAAATCCACAGACAAAACTGGAATTTCCATTTCTTCTGCCCTGCCGATTACCAGGGGAGAAGGAGGCAAGTGTCCTGTCAGAATCAAGCACTGAGTCGAGCTTTCCAGAGCCGCTAACTGAATGTCCGTGCGATCGCCCCCCGTCACCACCGCCATATTTCTGGCTTTGCGGAAATACTTAAGAGCCGAGCTAACATTCATCGCGCCAATTGTCAAGGTTTCCACCATCAAGTCCAAACGGTCTTGACGGCAGAGCACGTCAGCTTTCAATTGGTGCACCAATTCTTTGACGCTGACACTGCGCAGCAAAGCGCTTCTCGGCAGCATTCCCAGCACTGGAATGCCTGCATCCTCCAGAAAAGGCCGCACAGTGGCGGTGATGGATTCGAGTTTGTCCGAGGGAACGTCGTTGAGTACGACGCCTACCAAGCGCGAACCCAAACGCTGCTTAGCCGACAGCAAATCGTCTACATAAAGATCGATCGGGCGGGCTACCAGCAGCACAGAGGCATCAACCGCCTCAGCAATTTGAGGCAAAGACAAGTCAAACAGACGGCCTTCCTCCAAATTAGCGGGGCCTTCCAACAGCACCAAATCTCCGCTGGGGGCTTGCAAATACTGCGCTAGAGACTGCCGGTAATCTGTCTTGTCTTCTTTGCGCAAACGCTTGTGAACCGTCTCTTCGTCCAAAGACAGCAGTGTTGACGGCATCTGACTTTCTGAGAGCTTCAGCGTCTCGATCGCGAACCGCACGTCTTCCTCTTCGGCTCCAGCTTCAGGCGAGCTAAAACAGGTTCCCAGAGGTTTGCCGTAGGCGACGGCGAGTCCTTTTGCCCGGAGTCCGAGTGCCATCCCCAGGGCGATCGCGGACTTGCCGCTGTAAGCTTTTGTGGAACCGATCAGTAAATATTTAGTCAATTTGGGTACGCCTTCACTCCTTAATTTGCACCTGTCTATTGAAATAAATTTAGTTTATTCAACCGTATTTCTGGATTGCGACTCAATTTCGCAATCCGATTATACTCGATCTTGTCGCCTTTGCGCACAGCGTTTTTTTAGTTAAAGCTTTGTATCCACCTATTTGCAACCCTTTTTTTGGCATTTTTTTCACATCTTTTTAAAGCCGTTTTTTCAGAGTTTTGTTTTTTTCATCGGTTTTTGAGAACTATTTATCGCTCCTAATTTTATTTAAAAAAGTTTTTTATTATCACAAAAATTCGCCAATCATGTTGCGTAATTAGACATTGCTATAGAGCCCTCTAAAATAAAAATAACGCGGGTAAGCTGTTGGGCATCTAAATTGTATTTTTTGGGCGGGCTACGAGAGTCCCCCACAAGCATTTTATCAAACTTGACTGCACAATTTAAATGCACTTCAGCTTATACGTCCGGGATATTATCCCAGCAAAAGCGTTGTGGGGATTTATATCGTTTCCGGTTGCATCGGAATAATATATTTGGATGATGTCGCGTGCGAGCGGCCTGGATCGCGATCCAATCCAGACCGCTCGCACACGACATCATTGCGATGCCACCAGATGTGATATTACAGCAGTTTTATATTGGGTCAAATACAGGTATTCGGTAGGGATACAGCACGGTCTGTGTCCTCATCTGTTTTGCATACAATTGAAAATCAATATGTATTATTAGTTGTTAACTATTAGTGCGATCGCCCGCGTTAAAACTGATATCTTGCACTGCGATCGATCAGCTTTTAGGAGCGGGATGCTAGCTTCAGAACACATAAATTGTCTGGTGGAGTGGGCTGGCATTTCGGCCGCTGTTCGGGCTGATTGCGATGCCAGCCCCATCGGAGTTCAAGGGCTGTAGATGGAGTTTCGTTGACCGGGCCTACTGCATTTTCCTCTCAGATACCGAGCCGCAAAAGTTGAACAAAATCGGACGGCGCGATCGCACTTGCTTGCACCCCATTCAAAACCGCCACGAGTTCCCCAGAGTTAGCAATTCTGATGAATGTGGTGGGACTGGCGTCTCGCCCGTCTGTGCTTTGACTAATACTCAGTTGAGTGAAAGTCAAACCGCCCGCTAAACTCAGCAAATCTTCCCCTTTCCTGAAGTCGGAGACTAGATCACTTCCTTGTCCTGATGTCAAGACAAATAAGTCGCGTCCGCTGCCGCCGACCAAAGTATCACTGCCCTCATCGCCAATCAACACATCGTCGCCAGCACCGCCGACCAAACTGTCACTGTCTTTGCCGCCCAAAATCGTATCGTTGCCAGCATCGCCGTTGATAGTATCGCTGCCTTCATTGCCGAACAGCAGGTCATTGCCAGCACCGCCGCACACTTGGTCTTGACCGCCAGCAACCCCGACAGGCAGGGGGCTGCCAATATCCCCATACACCGTGTCATCCCCGTCGCCGCCGCAGATAGAGTCATTACCTTGGTCGCCCAACAGCGAGTCGCTGCCCGAATCGCCTAAAACTACATCGTTGCCCTTGCCGCCACGTGCAGTATCGCTGCCGTCACCGCCAGAAATGGTATCAGAGGCATCCTGACCGCTGAGGTAGTCATTGCCCTTAGCACCGAATAACAAGTCGTTCCCGGTGCGATCGCGGTCAGATTCGCTGTTGGTGCCGCCGTAGAGGCTGTCGTTTCCTTCCTCACCCACAACGGTGTCAGAACCGCGTCCGCCCCAGATCAGGTCGTTATCTTTGCCACCGAAAGCAGCGTCGTTGCCCTTACCGCCGAACAGGGTGTCGTAGCCTGCTTGACCGTTGAGGTAGTCGTCGCCTGGCCCGCCCAACAGCAAGTCGCGATCGACAGAAGGCCCAACAGGAATGTTGCTGATGAATCCGCCAAATAGGTTGTCGTTGCCTGCCAAACCGACAAGAACATCGTCTCCAGACAAACCGTTGATGCCGTCACCGCCACTGCCGCCAGAAAGGGTCTCGTTTCTATCCCCACCTACCAAGTTGTTGTCAACAGGATTGAAACCGTGAAGAGGACTGATGTCCGGCAAGGTAATTTGCGCGCAAATGCAATCTGGATCTGCATTTGGCTGCGGGGTTGGAGTTAGTGGGGGTGACAGCAGAGTTGGGGTGGGAGTTGGTGCGGGTGTCGGCACCGGCGCTGGAGTTGGCGCTGGTGTCGGTGCCGGCCCTGGAGTTGGTTCGAGTGTCGGCGCAGACACGATAATTGTGGGCGAAAAGTTGATGACTGGTGTCGGCGTCGGCACGATAATTGTGGGCGAAAAGTTGATGACTGGTGTCGGCGTCGGGGGGGTGATGTCGTTGTCGGTGATGGTGACGCTAACGGGGGCGATCGCCACGGGCAAGTATTCGGCCGCGCTGCCGGGGGCGACGCTGGAAAAAATCAACCCGGTGTGGGTTCCTTCCACTATGCTGTCGTCGGTAGCTTTCACAGTGACAGTTTGCGCTGCATTCCAGTTAGCCTGGGTGAAAGTGATCGGGGCGATCGCATCTATTTGACTGCCCGCTGCGAAGTTGACGGTGACATTAGCAGTCGGCGCTTTGGTGAGGACAACGCTGTAGCTGCCTGTTGCACCGCCTTCTGCGGCATTGGTGCTGTTAGGAGTGACGGCGATGCCGGGGATGTCGTTGTCGAGAATCAAGACATCGACTTTGGGGATACCGATATTGTTGTAAGCGAGATCGGTGCTGGTAGCGCTAGAGGCGATCGTGCTCAGGTGCGTTCCTTCTGCGGCGCTGTCGTCCACTGCTTTGACAGTCGCAGTTTGAGGCAGGTTCCAGTTAGCACTGGTGAAGGTGAAGGAGGCGATCGCATCTATTTGGCTGTCTGTCGCGAAGCTAACTTTAACGTCACTTGAGGGCTGGCTGTTGAGGACTACTTGATAGGTGTCGGTTGTGCCGCCTTCGGCGACAATGGTGCTGCCACCTGTTTGGGTAACAGTCACGCCAGCAGCAGTAGTAGCTGTGTCGTTGTCGGTGATGGTGACGCTAACGGGCGCGATCGCCACGGGCAAGTATTCGGCCGCGCTGCCGGCTGCGACGCTGTGGCTAATTGTGCCGCTGTGGGTTCCTTCCACAACAGTGTCGTCGGTTGCTGTCACCGTTACAGTTTGCGGTGCATTCCAGTTAACCGGAGTGAAAACGATCGGCGCGATCGCATTTATTTGACTGCCTGCGGCAAAGTTGACCGTAACTGGCGCTGTCGGCGATTTCGTGAGGACAATGCTGTAACTGCCTGCTGCACCGCCTTCTGTGGCATTGGTGCTGTTAGGAGTGACGGCGATGCCGGGGGAGTCGTTGTCGATAATCAACACATCGATTTTGGAAATGCCGATCTTGTTGTAAGCGAGATCGGTGCTGAAGGCGCTGGCAGCGATCGTGCTAAGCTGCGTTCCTTCAACGGCGGAGTCGTCCACTGCTTTAACGGTGGCAGTTTGAGGCAGGTTCCAGTTAGCGCTAGTGAAGGTGAAGGAGGCGATCGCTTCTATTTGGCTGTCTGTCGCGAAGCTAACTTTAACCTCACTTGAGGGCTGGGAAGTTAATACCGCGCTGTAACTGCCATTTGCACCGCCTTCTGCTGCTGTGGTGCTTGTAGGAGAAATTTTTACCCCTGCTGTCGAGGTAGCTATGTCGTTGTCGGTGATGGTGACGGTGACGGGGGCGATCGCCACGGGCAAGTATTCGGCCGCGCTGCCGGCTGCCACGCTGTGATTGATCGTGCCTGTGTGGGCTCCTTCGACAACAGTGTCGTCGGTTGCTGTCACCGTTACAGTTTGCGGTGCATTCCAGTTAACCGGCGTGAAAACGATCGGCGCGATCGCATTTATTTGACTGCCCGCAGCGAAATTGACCGTAACGTTAGCAGTCGGTTTAGTGTTGAGGGAGACTTTGTAACTGCCTGTCGCGCCGCCTTCTGCTGCATTGGTGCTCGCAGGTGCGATCGTAACGCTGGGCGTACTGGGATTAGCGACATCGTTATCGGTGATGCTGACGGTGACGGGGACGATCGCCACTGGCAGATATTCCGTCGCGCTGCCGACGGCGATGCTGTGGTTAATCGTGCCTGTGTGCAGCCCTTCTACTAAACTATCGTCGGTAGCTTTCACCGTGACTGTCTGCGGTAGGTTCCAGTTATCTGAGGTGAAAGTAAATGTGGAAATCGAATCGATTTGAATGCCCGTATTAAAGTTGACCTTAACTGGCGCCGTCGGTTTGCTAGTCAGCGCTACCTTGTAACTGCCTGTGGCGCCTCCTTCGGTAGCAGTTGTGTTTGGAGGAGTAATCGTGACTCCGGCGGTATCGTTGTCGGTAATTTGGGCAATCACCGAGGCAGTCGCAATCAGGTTGTATTTCGCGTCTGTACTGGTGACTTTGTGGGCGATCGTACGGTCGCGCGCGCCTTGAGCTACAGCATCGTCCACGGCTTGCACAGTCACCAGTTGAGGCACGTTCCAGTTGTTAGGGGTGAAGTTTAGGGCGATCGGGTTTCCGCCTCCAGCCCCCACGTCGCTTTGGGTGTCTGGCGAGGCGGTGACAGTAACATTGGCCGCTGGCTGGCTGGTTAACACCGCCGTATAGTTATCCGTAGCCCCGCCTTCGCCGATTTTGGTGGTGCCGCCTGTTTCGGTAATTTTTACACTGGGCGTGTCGTTGTCGGTGATATTAGCTGTGAGGGTAGCAATAGCAGTACCGTCTACTCTGATGGGTGGGGTGCTGCCGTCGTAGTTTGGATCGGCACTGCTGGCTGTGTGGAGAATAGTGCTGGTGTGGGGGCTGGCTTCAGTGACATCATCGTCCACTGCCTTGACAGTGACGGTTTGCGGGACATTCCAGTTAGCGGGGGTGAAGTTGAGGGCGATCGGGTTTCCACCACCAGTCCCCAAGTCTGTCTGCTTGTCGGGTTTAACAGTCAGAATGACTAGGCTAGCCGGCTGGCTGTTGAGTACCGCTGTGTAGGTGTCTGTGGTGCCACTTTCGGTGACAGCCGTGTTGCCACCGCTGGAGGTAATGGTAATCCCTGTGGTGTCGTTGTCGGTAATATTTAAGGTCGCAGTATTCTGGGTGATGCCGATCCTGGCACTGGCGGGATTTGTTAATGTCAGGGTCAGGTTTTCTGTCGGTTCGACTAAGCTGTCATCGTTGATGGGAACGATAACTTCGGCAGTGGTTTGATTGGGGGCAAAGTTGACGGTTTGGGTGGTAAACACAAAATCTACCCCTAATCCCAGGGTAGCCCCGCCTGTGGCGCTGCCGTTACTTAATTTTACGTCAATCTTGGAAGTGCCGTTCGTAATGCCTGTGCGGTTGATGGTAACTGCGGCCCCGATTACTTTCCCATCTTCCTTGACTTGATAGGTGGGTTGGGAGAAATTGAAGCTGGGCGGAACGTTCAAGAAAATTGCCGAGTCATAGGCATCATCGCGAGTGTCTGCGATCGCAATCTTCAGTTTATTCGTGATATTCGGTATCACCGTTCCTTGAGCGGTTAACAACTTGGTAAAACCGTCAAACTGCGTGTTATGAGGAGTTTTCCCCAAACCGTATGTAGTGGGGTCGTTGTCTATGTAAAATGCTGAGTTTTTGTTGTTATTAATAGTGTTGATGGAAACTGGTTGGTTCGTCCCAGGAATCAAGGGAATGTTGACCCCATTCAGGACAAAGGCAAAGACATCATTGAACTGGTTGACAAACTCATTGTATTCCTCAGAAGCAAACACGTATTCCAAACTAAACTGACTTTGCTTTGCGATGAATTCAAACTCCAAAACGGCAGCATTTTTTGTCGTTTCAGGAGCAACAAGGGGGTCTAGAGTCACCGTATCGCCCAGACTTGCTAAGCTGGAACTCTTGCTGTTTGAATTATTAGGGCCATTAGCATTCCCGATCTCTCCGGTGCTGAAAATCACGCCTGCTTCGACATTTATCCCTTCTGATATCCCTCCCCCGAAAGTGCCTGCCGCCCGATTGTCACCCGTAAATTTCGCCGTACCAGGAACGACAGTGCCTGTATCTCCAACGATAAATTGGGCAAGTTGCTGGGCAGTCAAAGCAGGAGTATTGAGATCCTTAGTTATCAGAGCCATAATATACCTCTTGCAAAAATTTGTAGGTTTTCATCTGTAGCTGCCATACCTTATATGTAGCGTTCTATCAGTTATGCACTTACTAAACATTACTTAGGAGTAAGTACAATAACTGATGTTTGGAGTTTTGCTACTTAAGTATTTGCTAGATAGTGGCTAGAAGGAATTGTCATAATTTAATTCGGCTTTCTTCCGCTTACTTGCAAAATTTGAGCGTGACAGTTCGACCGTCACAATGACGGTTGAGAAATCATCTCAGAGCGCATCAAAACTCAGGAATTATATTAAATCCCTTCGATCGCAAGATTCGTTAAAATTACTTGCTGAAGACAGGTTTGATTATTTAATCGGTTTTCTGAGACAATTAACTAATCCTAGTTTGGCTCTCATTCTAAAATACGTCAGTAATATTACGGATAATATTTACAAATATTAATACCTAAAAAAATTCGGAGTTTGGTGCGAAATATGTCTTGCCTCAAATCTTGCACCAATGTCATACCATTTGAGGTTTGAGATTGAAGAATTGGGGATGACTGACTGGATCTGGGTTGGGCTCGCGGGCAGAAAGTTACATTCTTTTTTGAAACAGGTATTAGAAACAGGCTTTTGCGCTTGTTCCAGAACAAATACAGCAGTTTTCAATTGGATGAAATACAGGTAAGGACTCAGGCAAAGCCTGAGTCCCTACGCGAAATCTGTATCGCGCTAAACTGAAAACTGCTGTTGATTTGGTGTAAGCGGTAGGGATAAGTGCTTACCCCCAAAGGGATTATTGAGAATGATCCAAGAACTCAGTTACTATTTCCGCTTCTGAAATACGACTGGCGCACCAATACTGTAATGTCGCCCGGTGGCGTTACAGTATTGATGCGCCAGTTATAGCGCCAATCAATTGCGAACAGAAGAGCGATTGCGGGTGCGATGAAACTCAATCATCCATACGCATCAGCTTCCGGTAAAACGTTTTAGAAAAATCAACGCTGCGAGTCCGCTGAAAAGTCAACAGTACCTCAATTAAGCAACTGACAAAATCAGAGCTTTGCATAGTCACTTCGTAGCTGAGTTCAGCATTGCCGTCAAACAATACCCGACAGCGGGTCAAATCGATCGGCAGCGACGAGGTATTCCAACTAGCGACAAACGGCACGTCCTCGCCACCGTCAATTTTTCTAGCCCCCTCCAAGCTTTTGAGCTTGTAGAGGCCAATAGCGTGCGGTAAAAACTTGCGCCGGGGCTCTTGACAGAAAGGCGAGTAAACTTTCACTTCTTTGTCGTCGGCTGGCTTCAGTTGAGGAATAGACATATTTCCACATCCTGAGAGTTAATTGTTGAGATTACCTGCAAAAACTAGCAGATATTCTCGGTCGATCGCAAGTCGCGACTCAATTCAAAGACTCGCCCGTGCAATCGCAGTTTACACCAGCCGTACAAGCGGCCGGGCCGCACCAAGGAGCTCCCGCCTGCTTCCTACAAAAGTCCAGAAGCTGATACAGTGGATACTTATCTCTCAAATCAAAAACTATTGGTGGTTGAATCAAGTAACCTATGCAGGAGAGTTCTTGGCCAGAAAACGACGATCGCACCGAGCTTAACTTAGACATCCCTGATTTAGCTAAAGAAGAGCTCAAGAGTTTGACCGCGAACTCCTCCAAGGCAAGCAAAATATTTGCCCTAGCAGACGGTGGCGACAGGGTGTTTGAGGCGGCAACTTCATCAGAGATTCCAGTCGCGGTATCTGTGCCGGGAGTTGCCTCTTTTCCTCCAAATCTGTACCGGGGACGGCGGGGAAAAGCCGCGGCAGTGCTGGCTGCGATTTGGAGCGGCACGATCGCCCTGCACTTGATTTCTTGGGGCGCGTGGGTAGTGTGGGGGTTGACGGTACTGCTGTGGATGCAAGCATTTCGAGTTTTGTTTGCCCGGCCTCTTCCCGCACTGCCGCCTCTTGCCGATGACAGCCGAGAAGATTGGCCCTACGTGTCGCTGGTGGTGGCGGCGAAAAATGAAGAAGCGGTGATTGCGCGATTGGTACAATCAATCTGCAATTTAGATTATCCGATCGACCGTTACGAACTTTGGGCGATCGACGATCGCAGCAGCGACAGCACGCCCCTAATATTGGAACAGCTAACCAAACAGTACCCGCAGCTAAAAGTATTTCGCAGAGAAGAGAATGCCAGCGGCGGCAAGTCGGGAGCCCTGAATCAAGTTTTGCCCCTGACTCGCGGCGAATTTGTCGGCATATTTGACGCCGACGCGACAGTAACGCCGGATTTGCTGCGCCGGGTACTGCCGATGTTCGATACAGAAAAAGTAGGGGCCGTGCAAGTCAGAAAAGCCATCGCCAATGCTGCGGTAAATGTGTGGACTCGCGGCCAAGAAGCAGAAATGGCCCTCGACAGTTTTTTCCAACAGCAGCGGATCGCGATCGGCGGCATTGGAGAATTGCGCGGTAACGGCCAATTCATGCGCCGCACCGCCTTAGAACGCTGCGGCGGCTGGAACGAGGAAACGATTACCGACGACCTGGATTTGACCGTGAGGCTACACCTAGACCAGTGGGATATTGAATTTCTCGCTTTCCCACCTGTCTCAGAAGAAGGAGTGACTAGCGCTAAAGCCCTGTGGCATCAACGCAATCGCTGGGCAGAAGGCGGCTATCAGCGCTATCTTGACTACTGGCGGCTAATTTTGCGCAACCGCATGGGAACTGCGAAAACTTGGGATTTATTTGGATTTTGGGTATCTCAATATTTCTTGCCCACAGTCGCGCTTCCCGACTGTTTGATGTCAATTGTGCTGCGCCGGATGCCGATAGCGAGCCCCATAACTTTTATGACCCTTACCTTGTCGGTGGTGGGAATGTTTGTCGGTTTGCGCCGCACTCGCAAAGAAACCAAATTTGAGGCAAGGCGAGTTTTTGTCACCTTGCTGCAAACTCTGCGCGGTACTGTGTATATGTTGCACTGGATGCTGGTGGGGAGCGTGACTGCTCGGATTTCGCTCCGTCCCAAGCGGCTCAAATGGGTCAAAACCGTCCATCAAGGTACCCAAGCGCATCAAGCGAACAATTAGTCGAAACATCTCCCAACAGTATTGCCAAAAACCCGCAGATTTCCGAATCAAAAAAACATCGATCGTGATGACTCCGCAAAAAAATGGATGCAAGCCCCCGACAGAAGTTGCAAGCAGCCCCAAATTTTAGAGGAAAGTTCAAGCTCCCAGATTCATCTGCAAAGGAAATCTTAAATCTCAAAACGGCTGACTGAATATAGCAACCTCCCTCTCCCGGCATCGACATTTTTAATCGCTGAAACCTCTACTGTTTCTGCTTCTTTGTTTTTGATTGTTCGGAGTTCCATTTCTGTTATTGCTTCTTCCTCCTGCGATGTTTCCCCGCTAGAGCCGCCTGTAAAATTTCGGAATTCTCCGAAAAAACACTCCGAAACCGATTGGTAATAGGCATCGGTGAACGATAATAGCGAATTAGTAATCGGCAATACAAAAGTCGAAAATTAAAATATAAAATCTCGATTTTATAAATTTTAACTTGACAAAAAGCCAATTAGTATCTATTAATTATGAATTGCCAATTACAAATTGCTTGTTGCGAAATACCCCTCACCCGTTATTGATAATGGATTTGTTAGAGTACCAAGCTAAATCTTTATTTCGCCAGATGGCAATTCCGATTTTGCCGTCGCAGCGGATTGACAATCCCGCTGACCTGAAAGGACTGAAAATTCCCTACCCAGTTGTACTTAAGTCGCAAGTGCGGGCGGGCGGACGCGGCCGGGCGGGCGGCATCAAGTTTGTGGAAAATACGATCGATGCAGTAGCTGCGGCTCAAACAATTTTTAATTTGCCGATCGAGGATGAATATCCCGAAGTCCTGCTGGCAGAAGCCAAGTACAACGCCGACCAAGAATTCTACTTGGCCGTACTCCTAGACCCCGTAGCGCGCCGCCCGGTGCTTCTGGGATCGAGACAAGGAGGTATGGATGTCGAAGGATCGATCGACCAAATGCAGCAAGTTCCCGTAGACCAGGAATTTTCGCCATTCTACGCGAGGCGTCTGACGCTGAAAATGGGATTGCAAGGAGACTTGATTCAATCGGTGAGCGCGATCGTCGAGAAAATGTACCGGCTGTTTGTCCAAAAAGATTTAGATTTAGTAGAAATCAATCCTCTCGGCATCAGTCCGACGGGAGAGGTAATGGCTTTAGACGGTAAAGTCACCGCCAACGACGAGGCTTTGGGGCGACATCCAGACTTGGCCGCACTCTCAGGCAAAAGGCTCTTGGGCGGCCCCGCAGGCGACAGGAGAAGTCCCTCTGGGGGCGATCGCCGGAATTCCAACTCGAAGGTGCAGCAAACGCCGCCACCGGAGTCTGACCCCAAATCTCAATCCCCAATCTCAAATTCCGAATCCCTGCAATTAATCGAACTAGACGGGAATATCGGGATTTTGTGCAACGGAGTGGGCCTGACAATGGCAACTCTGGATGCTGTAGCCCACCAAGGAGGAAAACCAGCAAATTTTGTGAATATGGGTTCCCTAGACTCCTATGATGCAGTAAATGCCCTGCGCGATCGCACGGAGTTGGGTCTGGAGTTAGTCGCTCAGGATAAAAGCGTTAAGGTAATACTGATAAATATTTTGGGCAGCGCCTCCAAGAGCGAAGAAATCACCGCCGCAGTAGCCGGCTATTTGGAACGGAAAGCTCGCGCCAACCGCCACCTCCAAGTTGTGCTGCGCCTGGTAGAGGTTGATGCTGATGCTGTTAAAAAGCGTTTGGGACAGTTGCCGGTGCACCTAGCTAGCACTTTGGATGAGGCCGCAGCTCAAGCCATATCCTTTGCCAAGTAGCTGAGGAGCGATCGGCAAAATACGAAAGTTATAGGACAGGCGAAGGCCTTCTGCTTTTAAAAAGATCAGTGTCAAGTGTAAAAAATGAATTTAACTCCTGAAAGCAAAGTCCTAATACAGGGCATTACAGAATCCCCCGCGTCAACCCGCGCCGCCCTGATGATGAAAGCATACGGCACGAATGTCGTCGCTGGTGTCAGTCCCGGTCGGGGCGGGCTGGATTTGGAGGGAATTCCAATTTTTGATTTGGTAGAAGAAGCCGTGGCGGTAGTCGGTCACGTTGACACTGCGGTAATATTGGTAGACCGTTACTCGGTGCTGGATGCGGCTCTAGAAGCGATCGCCGCCGGAATTCGGCAAATCGCGATCGTCACTCCAGGAGTGCCTCCTCTGGATATGGTGCGCTTAGTCAGAAAAGCAGAAGCCACCGAAACTTTGGTGATCGGGCCCAACAGTCCGGGGATTATTGTACCCGACAAACTACTGCTGGGAACTCACCCCAAGGAATTCTACACTCCCGGAGCGATCGGGGTGATCAGCCGCAGCAGCACTTTGACTTACGAAGTTGCTCTCTTACTGACTGAGGCCCGGTTGGGACAGTCGATGGCGGTTTGTATTGGCTGCGACGCGATTGTCGGTTCTTCTTTTATCCAGTGGCTGCAAATTTTGGACGAAGACGACAGTACCGAGGCGATCGTTTTGATCGGGGAAGTTGGCGGGTGGAGCGAACAAGCTGCTGCTTCTTATATTGCCTCGGCGATCGACAAACCCGTAGTTGCTTATCTGGCCGGCCGCTACGCTCCCAAAGGCCCGTCATTGGGCCACGCTGGCATCCTGATCAGTTCTCGCGCCGCCGCCCAGAAAGCCTTTGGAGTTACCGCCGAGAACAAAATGGCCGCCTTTGAAGAGGCGGACATACCAGTGGCGGCTCGGCCTTCGGAGGTTCCTAAATTGGTCAAAAAATTGCTCAAGAAAAATTGATTGCTTTTTGGCGCTCAAGGTGTTTGTAGTGAGGACTTTAGTCCTAATAAAATCTGAGGACTTTAGTCCTCACTACAAACACCTTGAGCGCGATGATATCCTTACCACAGTCCTCTGATCGGCCTCATAGGTTGCGGTGCGGGTGCTGGCAAGGGTGCGGGTGCAGCGCGGCGCGCCGGAGGGGGAGTAGTTGGCTGGGCGCTGCGGCGAGGTTCGATCGGACTTTCGGTGCTAGTTGTAGTCTTAGTTGTCTCGCGCATCGAATCTTGAAGCAAGCCTTGCAGATTTCCGGCTAAACCCTGAATTTTCCCAACAGTCGCGCCAATGCTGGCAACATCTACGTAAACCTCCGGCAGAGGATACTTTTTGAGAACTTCCAGCAGCGATACTTTACCATCGTCGCCGGCTGAGAGAATCACCGCCGCCCGCAAAGCTTTACCACCTTCTGTGCCGCGCTGAGTCCGAATTACTTGACCAATTTCGTCAGTGATTTTTTCTCCCGGAGTGCTGTAAACTACCCTGGCCAAACTAGCAGGCTTTAAACCGATTTCTAGACCCATCAACCCCCGCAGTATTTGTGCATCCATTTTGGAAAACTGGATAATTTGTCGTAGCGTTGGCGTGGTTGTGCCGTCTTTAGCAAAGTCTTCTAAATCGCTGATATTAATGGTTTGTCGGATCGGGCCAAATGTCAGGACAACTTTTTCTGCCCCTAATGCTCTGCTGCTGGATAATATGCTCCCGCTTGCTCCTAAAAGTAAGGCAATGCCGATCGATACAAATTTTGTTAATTTCATATTTAGTTCACCGCTCGATTAATTTTTTTTCGGGGGGGTTTGTACATTATAGATGCAGCAGTTATATTTTACAAGTTCGCAAGTATTAAGTTGTACCAGAGTCACACCCACAATTTCAACCCAGATTTTCGATCGCTCTCTACTTTAAGAATAAGTTACCAAATTTACCAAAATATTTTTTATTCTGTCTTCTATCTTTTACATTTCTAACCTTCTCCATCAAAATGCCTTCAGCCTTCTACATAAGTGCCTTCTAAAAGTTATGTTAAAAATCAAGCGCAAATCAAAGAAATCTAAACACAAGCAGAACGAAAAAACAACAGCGCTCAGCAAGAAAGAAATCTCCGCACAAAAACGCAAAACTTCACAAAAGCGCAATGAATTAGTGCAGGCGATCGCCATTTGCTGCTTAATCAGCGCTGCTATCAGCATCCCCCTGCTTTTCGTTGCCCGCCCCAAGATTGCCATTGCAGGAGGCGCAGCCGCAGCCATCTTGCTGCTTTCCTACAAATACCCGCGCCAAGCTTTGTGGGCTTTTCTAATTTACCTGCCTTTCAGCGGTACAATAACTTACGCAATTGGCGGCGGGAACGCTGCATTTCAAGTAGCGAAAGATGCTTTCTACATACCAGCTCTCATCGCCCTAATTCAAAGCTGCAAAAAGAAACAGTTGCCCCTGTTCATGCCCAAACAAATGCTTCCCACCTTCAGTATCCTGTTGATGATGGCAATGCTAACTTTAATTTTTGTCAACGGAGGGATGCAGCTCAGCCCTAGGGCGGGCGACAAACCCATTCTGCAAGGAATTCTCGGCTTAAAAGTATTGATAGGTTACATACCGCTGATTGCTTGTACCTATTACCTGCTCCGCACTAAGAAGGATTTAGTATTTTTTAGTCGAATGCACATCGTTTTGGCGATCGTTTGCTGCGTTCTCGGTTTGATTCAATATTTGTTGCTGCAAAGTGGAAGATGCGCGGGCACCCGAGGAATGACCGGAGAAGAATTATACAAAGCAACGCTGGAAGCTAGATGTTTTGTCGGCGGTTCTCTGGTATTCAGTCCAGAAGTCAAGTTTATCCGCTTGCCGGGAACTTTTGTAGCACCTTGGCAGTGGGCGTGGTTTTTAATTTCTAATGCTTTTTTGACCTTTGCTTCTTCCTTCTGCGATCCTTCATTTTGGTGGCGAGTTATCGGTTTATTTGGCATGGCATTAGTATTTGCCAATGCAGTAATTTCCGGTCAAAGAGCTGCATTAGTTATGGTTCCAGTTGCCACAGCCATCCTGCTGGTTCTCACCGGTCAATTAGTTAATCTAAAACGATTTATTCCAATCGGTGCAGGACTGGCAATTCTACTCTTTGTCGGTGCAGCAATTAATCCAGGAATTGTCGAACAGCGGTGGGATAGTTTTGTTAACCGCTGGAATGCTGCACCGCCCCAACAGTTTCTGTTTAATCAGTTCGAGCAGAGCAACAATTTTATCATTGACAGACCTCTCGGTAGAGGTGTGGGACGCGCGACTAATTCAACCCGGATGTTTGGTGCTACGCAGCTAATTGAAACTTTCCAACCTAAGTTGATGTACGAACTCGGTTATCCGGGAATGATTGCTTTTCAAATCATGCTTTTACACTTGGCTTTTCTAACTTTTAGAGCTTACCGTTCTGTCAAGGACAAAAGTTTGCGGAGTTACGGAGCTAGTTTTTGGGTGTTTGTGGGATTTATTAGCATCAATCCTCAATACTATCCGCTGGATGTAGATCCAGTGTCAGTGTATTACTGGGTTTTGGCTGGGGCGATTTTAAAGTTGCCCAAAATTGACAAACAGGTGCAGGATGAAAAACACGAGGAACTTGAGTCAAATGATTTGCAAGTTCACCAGCAATTAAAGGAGAAAAAAATTATTGCATCGGCTCCTATTTGATAGTCTCGGACGCAGAATATCAAATCCGCTGGCATAGGAATTAATATTACCCACAGTCAGGATACGGCACTGCCGTGTCCCTACGATTAATTAATCGGGCGATAGTTACATCTCTCGCGATCGCGGGCGAGTCCTCGCCCGTGCTACGATTTTTTTGGGGTAGGGAAACGGCATTGCCGTGTCCTCCTCCGTTGCTTTTTGTATCCAGGACTGTATGAATCTACCCCTAAATTTACTGCGGCTGCCAAACCGGGCTACTAGCATTTAAATCCTGGTCATTTGTCAATTTAGTCAATCCCGAACCGTCGCGATTAATTACATACAAATTGCTTGTTTCGCCTGTGATTCTACTAAAAGCAAAAGCAATCTGCTGACTGTCAGAAGACCAAGATAATTCAGAAATTCCCGGCAGTTCTAGCTGAGAAGCTAGCTGAGTCAGCTTGGAACCGTCAGCGTTTATGGTGTAAAGTTTTTGATTGTTAGATTCTCCAGCGGCGAAAGCAATAAGTTTGCCGTCTGGCGACCACGAAACTTCATCGTAGTTTCTAGGTTTTTGGGTAAGGTTCTGAGCGGTTCCCCGGTTAATGTCGATCGCATAAATATCCTGCTGTTCGCCGGCTGCATCGCCCGCTTTCCCCTGATAGTAGGCAATGCGGCTGCTATCGGGCGACCAAAATAGGTTGACGCTGTAAACTTCATTTTGCGGATTATTCGTCAAATTTTTGAGGTTGGTTCCGTCAGCATTAATTGTGTAAATTTGCTGTTTGGGATAGGTGCCCAACCAGAAAGCAATTTTTGTGCGATCGGGTGACCAAAAAAGATCACTTCCGCCCGATATATATTCACCGGGATTTTTAGTTAGTTTGGTCATTCCCGAACCATCGGCATTCATTTTGTAAATATTTTTATCCTTGACAAATGCTACCTGCTGGCCATCAGGAGCCAGATAGAATGTCGAGGCAATTTCTGTTTTAGGCGGCTCTCCTCCTACTTCCAAATTCCGAACTAATTTAGTTCCTTTAATCCCAGAAGTGTCGCTTGTATAAAGTGATTGACTGCCGGAACCATCAGTGGTATAACCATCGCAAGAACGTGCAAAAACAAATTTCTGGCTGTTGGAAGCCCAAGCTATTTCAAAATTAGCTGCTTTGCAAAACTCGCCCGCAAACTGTTTAGTTAACCTGGAACCGTCAGCGTTGACTGTATAGATGTCCTTGTCTCGACTAACAAAAGCCAACTGCTGGCCGTTGGGCGACCAAGCGAAGGTATAACTCACCTCTGTTTTTGGGGTGAGTTCCCGGCGAGCCGCACCGTTAGCATTGATGGTAAATAAACTGCTCCTGACCTCGCCCCCTTCCCCCTGGGGAGCCACAAACGCCAGTATGCTTGGTTTTTGGGCTGCGGTTGTCGGACGAGACTGAAGGCCCAAAAATAAGGCGATCGAGATTGTTAGGGAGATCAGGGCGATCGAGCTAAGTCGCAATAATTTATGCAAACGCATTTTGTTAGTTAATCCTCTTAATTTTAAGTCTTCATAGCCTTCAAATAGTCTTCATATCCCGCAGCACTTAAAGAAGTCGGAGATATGGCAAATTCTAACTCCAAACCATTTCCAATGCCCCATTCCCAATGCCCCATTCAAAGTGTTTGTCGATCGATATGTCGTGACAGCCTCAAACTCTGTTTAATTCTACCAATAATTAGCTCGAACATTTTTTTTCGGGACGGATTCTTGCTGCTGGGCGGCATCCCTAACTCGCAACACATTAAGTTTAAGTCAGTTGCACTCATCGCGGACAATTTGTGTCTCACCTCTTCTTCATTACCATTCTTAGCTTGTAAACGCAATTCTTCATAAGCTTCGAGAACATTTTCTGGCGATAAATTAACAGGTTTAGTAACATTAGCAATAGTAGGTGATTCGGAAGTTTTTGACTTAGCAGAAAGCCCTCCCCGCTTGACTTGAGTCTCAATTCTGGTTAATTTTTTAGAAACCTCGCGCAAGATTTCCTTAAGTTCGCCAATTTCATCAACTAACCCCGCGCTTTCTTGCTCAGCAGCCAAAATATCTTTTCTAATCATTTATTTAGATACTCCTCACACTCACGCCATAGTTGTTCAAATTCTCTTACTAATTCTCGCGGCAGTTCTCCCTCATTAATTGCTCGTTTTAGACCGACACTTTCCCTAATCGTCGATTCTAAAAATCTAACTTCGATATTATTATCTTTTGATATTTCAGCGCAAAGTCTCTTGACTTCTCTCATGTAAAACTGAACTTCATTTGTCAGCAATCCTCCATAGGTTTTAGCTTTATTCATAAATACGGCAATCTTGGGAAACGGGTAAGGTTCAATCCGCTTTTGGAGCGAGTTTAAAACTAAACTCAATCCTCTAGAACCAAAGTAGTCTGGGTTGACGGGAATCAATATTAAGTCGCAGCAAGAAAGTACGCTATAGGTGAGGAGACTGAAGGAAGGCGAACAGTCAAACAGCATCAAATCGTATTTGGGGAGATTAGCAGAGTTGGTGATTTTGCCGATGAATTGGCGGATAAAGTCTTTAACATTTTTTCCCTCAAATCCATCTAAGTCTAACCAATATAATTCTTCGACTGAAGGGACGAAATGCAACTGTTCATCAATCTGATAAATGGTGTCGAAACCAACGGGAAATTTAAAGTTATTTCCGGCTTTTTTAAAGACTTCGAGAGCGTCGTAAATTGTGAGTCTGTGTTTGAGAGATTTTTCGTACCACTTGCCAAATTTGTCGTCTAAATGACCTGTATTTTCGTTAAGCCCGATCGCCTCTGTGAGCGACATTTGCGGGTCTAAGTCTAACATCAAGACTTCTCGGTCTGTTCCTTGGGATATAATATTTCCCAGACTCCAAGTGACGGTGGTCTTTCCGACACCGCCTTTGAAGTTGATTACGGCTATGGATTTTGGACTCATGGCTGGCTTTGTTTGGATTTTGCTCAAATATAAATTAAAACATAGCGATCGCCCAATTAGCGTTTTCTAACTATTATTGCTCGAATAATCGCGATCGCCTACTCAAGGCGATCGCCAGATTAACTGCGGGTATCTTTTTAGAAAAGAACGTCAGGAAACTTGAAAACGTGACTAGCAATATTCCGCACCTTGGCTAATGGAACAGGTAATCCAGTTACACTGTAGCCTCGATTTGGTACTACTTTCTGCGGGAGTTCTGGGTGTTGCTGCGAAACTAACAACCTGAATTTACCCGGTTCGACGACCAATATCTCCTGTTGAGGAATGAAAAATATCCAGAGATCGGCTTTAGAAGTCCATCCCCAACAGGGACGGTTGCGATCGTCAAAAACTTCAAAAAACAAGTTTCCAGTTTGCTTGGCTTTTAAATCGGTCTTGTACTCAGCAGTTGCGGTTGAACCGTTTGGGCGAATTAGTCGGCGGTCAATACCTGCTTTCTGATACTGCGGCAAATCTGAGACATCCTCAATGCGATAGCCATGAATCTGCAACCACTTGTCTACGATCGCCTCTCCTGTCTTTCCTACTTTATTTTGAGTTTGGAAGTCGTATTCCTGTTTTTGGGAAAGCGGGGGTAGTTGCTGGGAAAATTCGGCTTGGTTGTGCTGATTGTTGTTGTACATGATTAATTCCGTCAGCTAAGTTTTGAGTAGTGAATCACTACATCCTTAGCTTCGCAGAACTTTCTCTGGCAGCTACCAAACAAGTGTTAAGAAGTTTCTCTGGCAGCTACCAAACAAGTGTTAGGAAGTTTGTTAGGATTGTTTGGTAGGAACTGAATAACACCCTAGAAATGGCACAGAATTCACCAGAAGAACAATTCATCCTAGCTGCTAATGACTGGGATTTAGAAAGGTTGTACAAAGATTTGGCAGATGCCAAGCGAGAAGTAGCACCGCATAAACAAAGGGAACTTACAAAAGTCGAGAAGCTGCATTTACGGGGATTGCTATGTGATTGTAGTCCAAGTGACATAGCTACAAAGCGTTACAGGGAAGAGAGAGGATTGACAGCCGACCTAAGTGAGACTGTGTATCGGTATGTCAAACAGCTTACTCAGGGAAAAGTAGACATCAAGCTAAAAAACTGGAGAGATATCCCCGATTGGCTTGAGCAAGCAGGATACAAAACCAGGTCATCTAACTCAGTTGAAAATAAGCCTGAGATTACACCTTCTGTTTCGGAGAGTGATCTTGATGCTCTGGTGGAGAGGGTTCGAGCGCACTCTCCTATATGTGCTGAGGATTACGATAAACTGGGAATAAACAAGGCTAAGGAAAGAGATTTTCATGGAGCAATTGAAAATTTCTGTCGAGCAATTAAGCTCAACCCTCATTATGCAAATGCCTACAATAACCGGGCTCTTATTCGTGCTGAACTAGGGGACTACCCAGGAGCAATTGAGGATTACAAAGAGGCGATATTGCTCAATCCTGATTGTGCAATATTTCACAATAACCTGGGTATTATTTCTTCTAAATTAGGTGATTATCAAGGAGCGCAGGCAGATCACACCCGAGCAATTAAACTAAATCCTGACTATGCTCAAGCCTACAATGACCGAGGTGTTAATAATGTAGAGATAGGCAATCTGGAAGAAGCGCTTAAAGATTTCACCCAAGCAATTGAACTAAATTCTGATGATGCCCTTGCTTGGAATAATCGAGGCGATGTCTACTTCTTGGAATTAGACGATCTGCAAGAAGCGTGTGATGATTACACGCAAGCAGCGGGGCTGAATCCTAAGAATGCTATAACATTCTACAACCTGGGAATTATTCACTCTCGTTTGGGGAACAAGGAGAAAGCGCTTGAGAATTACATCAAGGCAATTGATCTTAAAGGAGACTTTGCCCACGCTTATCTAAACCGAGGCATTGTCTACTATGAATTGGGCTATTCTCAAAAAGCAGATGTGGATTTTCACAATGCTAAAAATTTATATGTTGTGCAGGGAAAAGAAGAAAATTACCAAAAGGTACTTAATCTAATAGAAGAAATTCAGCAAGAAGATTGAGAGCGATCGCATTCAGTAAATTGATAAAAAGAGCGATCGCTACATTGTTTAAAGCTTCATTCACTGTAATGATTCTTACAAGCCGCGATCGCAATTTCGACCTCCGTAACTTGGTAAACTAAACGATGTTCGTTATCAATGCGCCTAGACCAAAAACCACTTAACTCGTATTTGAGAGGTTCAGGTTTGCCCAATCCTTCAAAGGGCGATCGATCTATATCTTTAATCAGTTCTACAATTTTGCGATAAATCTTTTTGTCTAATTTTGCCCATTCATTAAAATCTGCAAAAGCAGAAGATTCAAAAATAATTCTTCTGCTCATTACAAATCCTGTAGATCCACTTCAACTAAATTTTGTCTGTCTTTAAGATTTTCAATAGCTTTCAACAGTTTGGTTTTATTGATTTCCGATTTCAAAAGATATTCGGTTTCATCGCATTCTGAGACAATTATTTCAATCTCTTTATTTCCAAAAGTCGCTTTGATTTGTTCTAAAAAATTAAGATCTAGTTCGCTGGCTTTTAAACGATAAACTGTTGACATCGTTTTTACCTATTTTTGATTGCGATAAAAATTAATATTGCCTTTAAATACAGTAGTTTGAAGTTGACAGCAAGAGCGGGCAATTTTGCCCGCCCTCAAGTTGTTTTACCGTTTGACCAACTTCTTAGAAACCTTCCGCAAGCGAATTGATTTTGGTGTTACTTCCACCAATTCATCCTGGCCGATGTACTCCAAAGCGCGTTCCAAACTCATATCGACTGGTGCTTGCAATTGCGCCAACTCTTCACCGCCAGATGCGCGGTGGTTTGTCAACTGCTTCGACTTGCAAATATTCAGCTCCATGTCGTCATCTCGGTTGTTTTCTCCGATAATCATCCCTCTGTAAACCTTGGTTCCGGGGGTAATGAAAAATACGCCGCGGTCTTCAGCATTTTTCAGTGAATAAGTAGTTGCAGTTCCTTCTTCAAAGGAAATCAATACTCCGTTGCGACGGGCGACAATTTCTCCGCCGAGGGGGCGATAGTCGAGGAAGCTGTGGTTCATAATTCCAGCGCCGCGAGTCAAGCGCATAAACTCGCCTCGGAATCCAATCAAACCGCGAGCGGGGACTGAAAATTCAATTTGGGTGCGGCCGGTGCTGCTGACGTGCATATCTTGCATTTCTGCTTTCCGTTGACCGAGGCGTTCGATGCAGCCGCCGACTGCTTCTTCGGGTACGTCTAATACCAAACATTCAAAGGGTTCGCAGGGACGACCGCCGACTTCGCGGAAGATTACTTGCGGCTGGGATACTTGGAATTCGTATCCTTCGCGACGCATATTTTCGATCAGGATGCCGAGGTGAAGTTCGCCACGGCCGGATACGAGGAATTTGTCGGGAGATTCGGTTTCTTCGACGCGCAAGGCGACGTTGGTTTGGAGTTCTCGCATTAGCCGATCGCGAATTTGACGCGATGTTACTAAACTACCTTCTTGACCGCAGAACGGCGAATCGTTCACAGAGAAAGTCATCTGCAAAGTCGGTTCGTCTACCTTGATTAAAGGCAGCGCTTGCGGGTCGTTGGGACAGGTAATTGTCTCGCCAATATACGCATCAGCAAAACCGGCAACGGCGACTAGATTACCAGCAGAAGATTCTGCGATGTCAATCCGCTTCAGGCCTTCAAAGCCCATCAATTTGCTAATTTTTGATTTGACAATCGCGCCACTTTCGGTGATCAAAACTGCTTGTTGACCGATTCTAATCGTGCCGTTGTGGATGCGACCGATCACGATGCGACCGACGTATTCTGAGTAATCTAAGGTGGTTACTTGCAGTTGTAGTGGCTTGTTCGGGTCGCCGACGGGGGGTGGTACGTGGTCGAGGATTTCTTCAAACAGGGGCTTCATATCTAGCCCTTCGTCTTCGAGGTGTTTTTTGGCGTAACCGCTTAGGCCGGAACCGAAGAGATAGGGAAATTCGCACTGATCGTCGTCAGCACCTAGTTCTAGGAACAGATCCAATACTTTATCGACGGCTTTGTGGGGGTCTGCTCGATCGCGATCGATCTTATTCACAAAGACGATCGGGCGCAAGCCTTTTTCTAGGGCTTTTTTGAGTACGAAGCGAGTTTGCGGCATCGGGCCTTCGTTGGCGTCTACGATCAGCAAACAACCGTCTACCATGCCGAGAACTCGTTCGACTTCGCCGCCGAAGTCCGCGTGTCCGGGGGTATCGACGATGTTAATCAGGGTTTCTTTGTATCGGACGGCGGTATTTTTGGAAAGAATTGTGATGCCACGCTCGCGTTCGATATCATTGGAGTCCATGACGCAATCTGGGATTTCTTCCCCTTCGCGGAAGACCCCGGACTGTCTGAGAAGAGCGTCCACAAGGGTGGTTTTGCCGTGATCGACGTGAGCAATGATAGCAACGTTGCGAATGGGAAGACTCATAATGCGTCCGAGACGTTAAACGGATTTAACTAAAGATTTCTTAATAATTGTAGCGCATGAAGTCAAGGGGCGATCGAGCCGGCTGTCAGATTGGGGTGCGATCGCGGCTAGAATCAAGATTGTGGAAGTGCAACAAGCGTGAATTTGAGCGTTACACCCCGCCTGACGGCAGACTCTTGAGTTGGCCCCGGTGAAGAAGGCTCGATTGGGGTCGATCGCCCGTATTAAGATCGGGGTGCAAGTTCGATCGGCTTTATGGAAGTACAACCAAGAGACATTCAGCGTTATATCAGACCAAATGGCACAGTTCCCTTTGCAGAATGGTTTACAACCCTGCGGGATGTTAACGCTAAAATTAGAATTGATAAAAGGCTTCAGCGGGTTAGCGGTGGCAACTTAGGAGACTATCGCGCGGTTGGCGCAGGAGTCTGCGAATTAAGGATTGACTATGGCCCGGGCTACCGAATCTACTTTGGACAAGCGGGAGCTACGATTGTGCTTATCCTTTGCGGTGGAGATAAAAGCACTCAAGACCAAGACATTGTTAAAGCTCAGGAATACTGGAGAGATTATGAAAGACGCCAAAGTGCCGGCGAGTGATAGTTATCATGCTTTTAAAATTTCCAATTTCAAAGACCCAAATTATGCTGCTGCTTACCTCTCACTGATCTTTGAAGAAGAGGAAGAAGGCGATTTAGAGATGGGAATAATGCGAAAAGCGCTTCGAGATGTATTTGAAGCTCTTGGAGAACCAAATATGTCACATGAAAAGGCTAAATTGCACTTGGAAGAATTAGATGTTTTGCTATCACAGAATGGAATGGTGACAATTTATGCTTTGGCTAATTGGCTGAAGGTTTTGGGATTGAAGTTATCTGTTGCGGTTGCTAAAAATGAAGGGGAAGAGGAAAGTTCTGTTAGTGATATTGAAGAATTTGCTCCGGTTGGTAATGTTTGATTTGGAGCGATAGCTCTTGCTTGTATGTCGTTTATCTTAGTCAGCCAGCAATTGATAGAGGTAATTATCCAATGATAAACAATGACAATTTGATTTCAGCAGTAGGAGTAGATTACAGCTATCTGCGGGATTTATTAGCTGCCCAAAAGTGGAAAGAAGCTGATGAGGAAACAGTTTACAAGCTGAAGGAAGTTTTAGGAAGAGAACATATAGTACACATCTTATTCGCAGACATCAAAGGCTTTTTCTGCGAAGACCTGCTTACCATAGACCAACTCTGGTTAAAGTACAGCAAAGGCCGTTTCGGTCTTAGTGTCCAGAACCGGATTTGGGAGATTGTCTACAGAGATTGGAAAAAGTTGGGCGATCGCGTCGGATGGCGCACAGACGGCAAATGGATGTACCGCGACGAGCTCAATTACACTTTAAATGCCCCCCCCCGGACACCTCCCAGTTAGTATATGGGGTCAGTTCGGGTTTTTCTCTGAGTCTAACGATCGCTGGACTGTTGGCGGCTCCGAAAAGAATTGGGTGTTGTGGTTCATATACCGACCGCCCCGTAGAGCGGAGCTTCTCTTTCAAAGGCTTGAGTATTGTAGTTTGTGCCAGACGGGAGGGCGATCTTCCGGGAGAGCGATCTTCAAATTCATCATCACCTTAACCTTGAGTAAAAGCGATCGATTGGTTAACAAATTTGCCTCTGCAATCCGATCGACTGTTATTTGCAACTCACAAAAAGTAGGTAAAAAATCCGCTCATCTCCTCAAAAAGCCGCTAAACACTCTTTGACTTCACCGTAGATATGCCGCAGCCCCTCTACCTGCAATCCTAACAACCCGTGCTTAATCTTACCTACTAATTTGCCCCAGTTGTAGAGTTCTTCCACACTACGAGACTGGCGAAATTTCCCCTCATAAAAATCTACCCAAAATATCGGTGCTTGATGTTGGCTGCTTCTCCAGCGTTTCCGCCACCGAATGCAATTTTGCAGCGTCGGCGGTTCCACTCCCAAAATTGGCGGCATATCTGCGTAGCTGACAAATCGACTGATCCCAACTCCCACAACGTGGATGACGTAAGCCCAGCAGCGAATCTCGCGGATCTGTTCGGGCTTGACTTTCAAGACTTTGGCCACTGCTTCTTTGGTGACAAAGCGAGAGAGTGGATTTATTTGCTTGGCTTCTGAGTTTTGTTTTGGTATCATGGTTGGTGAATGCGACTTTTTTGGGGTGAATGCGACTTGATGTGGGTGAATGCGACTTGATGTGGGGTAATGCGACTTGATTTTGGGTCAATCCTATTTTTTGTTCGTGAATCCTACTTTTTGTTGGTGAATTCCTATTTGTCGGTCATTTGAATAAATAGCTGTTCGCTCTTCAGTTTTCGACGCCGGGGGGCGATCGCTATTTATGATTTAACTATTTTAAGACCAATACTGGCCTATTGTCAAGAATGGGATTGATTAAGTTGCGGATTCGAGAGCTAGCTGCCGAGAAGGGTTGGACTTTGACAGAGGTTTCTGAACGATCGGGAGTTCACTACAGCACGCTTAAGAATTATGCTCGATCGCCTGGGTTAGCAACGGTTGACGTTACTCATTTGCAAAAATTAGCTCGAACTTTTGATTTGTTGATTGAGGATTTGTTTTATGTTGTGGAAGATTAGGCTCCAGGAGTGCGGTTGCGGTGGTCGGCACTTTTAATCTCATACACAGTATAGGTGAAATTTCACCCTAATGTCAAGAGGCGAATTGGTTAAATTGCGGATCAGAGAGTTTGCTGCTAGGGAAGGCTGGACGCTGAAGGAAGTAGCCGATCGCTCTGGGGTATCCTACAACACCGTCAAAAGCTATGCCCGATCGCCCGGTATGGCAATGGCTGACATCGGTGCTCTGCTAAAATTGGCACGGACGTTTGATGTGTCGATCGAAGAATTGTTAGATTTTGTGGAACAGTAACAAATTACACTTAAAATAAACCAGCGCCAACGAGTGCGACCTCGATCGGGCGTGAGCCCAAGTAACAAATTCGAGAGGAAAGCGGATGGGACGGGGCGAAGTCAGGAAGAGATCGTATGTATATGTATTCTCAACGGCAACTGTAGCTGCTCGATCGCGTGCGATCGGTCTACAATTTGTAACGTTGAGCCTTATTGAAGTGCAGGAGTGGAGCTGGCTTGGATAACGCTAGTCTGTCGAGAAAAACCCCGCAAGCCTCGGAGCTTGCAGACGAAATTCCAGAAGCAGTGCGAGACAACCCATACCTAGAAGCAGGGCCGAGTCAGTCCAAGAAAAAATGGCTGATTTGGAAACTGTTAGGGCTGGGCGCTATAGCCTTTGGGGTCAGCATCTGGCTGCACCTCAACTTTAACTTTTTCCCCGCTACCAGCAAAGCGCAGCAAACTCAACAAAACCCAGGGCCTGCGAGTTCGCCGTCTGCGTCGGCCGCGAGTTCAGCTACAAAATCAAAAGCCGGCACCCCAGACAATTTGCTGGGACACTTGCCGTACCCAGAAGCACCAGCAAAAGACTTGGTAGCCGTCACCTCCGACGGTAGCGTCAAACTCCGCACCGGGGCGGCAGCAAAATATCAGGAAATGGCCAACGCCGCTGCGGCATCAGGGATCTATTTCGCTCCCATATCCGGCTTTCGCTCCGTGGAAGACCAACAGCACGTATTTTTTGACGTGAAAGCCGAACGCAGGCAAAACGCCAGCAAGCGAGCCGAAGTCAGCGCTCCACCAGGTTACAGCGAACACCACACCGGTTACGCGATCGACCTCGGCGACGGCAGTGCCCCGGATACCAACCTCAGTCAAAGCTTTGAAAATACCCAAGCATTTAAGTGGTTAGAAGCCAACGCAGCCACTTTCAGCTTTGAAATGTCCTTTCCCAAAAACAATCGCCAAGGCGTCAGTTACGAGCCTTGGCACTGGCGGTTTGTGGGCGACAGGCAAAGCCTGGAAACTTTCTACAAAGCTCATTCCATCAAAAAGTAGAAGGAAGAAGGAAGAAGGAAGAGGATCGATATGAAGATTTTCCACATTTCCCGCTCCCCCACATTTCCCACTCCCCCACTCTCCCACTCCCCCACTCCCCCATCTCCCACTCCCCCACTCTCCCACTCTCCCATCTCCCGCTCTCGGGCTCTCCCACTCTCCCACTCTCGGTTGGGCAAAACTTGTGATTGCAATCTATCCAGGCAGCTTTGACCCGATTACCTTCGGTCACGTAGACATTATCGAGCGCGGCTGCAAATTGTTCGATCGAGTAATTGTTACCGTAGTCAGAAACCCCAGCAAAAGCCCTCTCTTCACCGTAGAGGAACGGATCGAGCAGATCCTGCGCTCTACCCAACACTTGCCAAACGTAGAAGTAGACAGTTTTGAGGGTTTGACAGTAAACTATGCTAAAATTCGACAAGCCAAAGTGCTGCTGCGGGGACTCCGGGTCTTAACAGATTTTGAAATGGAACTCCAAATGGCCCACACCAATAAAACCCTCCTGGGAGAAATTGAAACAGTTTTTTTGGCAACTTCTAACGAGTACAGCTTTTTAAGTAGTAGTGTAGTTAAAGAAATCGCCAAGTTTGGTGGCTCCGTAGATCATCTTGTTCCGAAACACGTCGCCCTAGATATTTACAAATGTTACGCCAGCAGGAACCAACACGCATCGAACCCGACAGCACCGGACGCAGCACTGAGAACGAATCACCTCAGCACCCAGCCGCCTTCGGAGATGAAACCAGAACCGCAGGAGTAGACATCCAGCGGGAATTGAACCGGCTTGAGGAAATTGTGCTCGACAGCCCGCGCATTCCCATGACCAGACGAACTCTGGTGGATGAAGAACAGTTGCTCGATCAGTTAGACTTGGTGAGGCTAAATTTGCCGATCGCCTTTGCCGAAGCCGAGACAGTCATCCGGCACAAAGACGAACTGCTCGAAGAAGCCCAACTCTACGCTCAAGAAGTGATAGAAGCAGCAGAACAGCGAGCAGCAGAACTTTTAAACGATATGGGTCTGCTCCAGCAGGCGAAGATAGAAGCAGATCAGTTGCGACAGCAAGTTTTGCTCGACTGCGAAGCAATTCAGCAGGCGACGCTGGCGGAAGTCGAACAAATTCGCTACCAGGCTCAAGAGGACTTGGAAGAGATGAGAGTCAGGGCACTGGCTGAATGCGAAGAAATTCAAAACGGAGCCGATGACTATGCCGACCAAGTGCTCGATAATATCGAACACAAGCTCAGCGATATGCTGCGCGTGATCCGCAACGGGCGCGATCGGTTGGATAATGTTTCTGGACAATAGCTCTGAGAAACGATCGCTAATTGTTAACTAATTTCGCCGCTACATATCATTTGCAGTGAGTAGGAAGAACCCTGATATTTTTAAATCATCAGGACTCTTCATGCTTGCTGCAATCGCATTTATTGATGATTTATGCTCCCCATCAAGTTAAGTTTTGTTGAAATTGGGGCAAAAATTGTATTTTCTGATATGTTGGCAGCATTACCAGATCAGTCGTTAAGCTGACTCCAATTTTTACACTCCAATTTTTACAATGGAAAAAGCATCTAACAGGTTCGCTGAATTTGATTTAATCCGAGCTTTGGCGATCGTCAGTGTGGTGATTACTCACGCTGGATTCTCAGCACTTCGCGATCGTACAATTCTATTTGTCTCCATCGATACATTGCAACTATTTTGCGTACCTGCATTTTTAATCCTCAGCGGGTTTTTTCTCACCAACAAACTAGAAAATCAAAATAATCCCACAGAGATATTAAAAAAACGACTGTCAAAAATTATACCTCCCTATCTATTTTGGTCAGTAGCTTTGTACATCTTAAATAATTTGGGCGATCTCAAAAAATTTGATTTAATTGCACTAATTCGAGATATCTTGACTGGTTCAGTGATGCCTCCCTATTACTTTATAGTTGTGATTATTCAATGCTATTTTTGGTGGTGGCTCCTAGTTAAATTAAATTTCTTAGAACCTCGAAAAATTTTGGGCTTGGGTTTAGCAATTCAAACAATCTTTACAATATTATTTTACTTAACCGCTCTCAAATACGTATCAATACCTCTACCTTTGATGGAGCGATGGATTTTTAGTTGGATCTTGCCCTTTTCAACAGGCCTATTTTTAGGCAGTTCCTATAACAGAATTCAACCCATTCTCGAACGCAGAAAAGTGCCAATTTTAGGAGCCACTATCCTATTTTTTATAGCGAGCGTTTGGGAATACTACCTGATAAGTGAAGTTAATTCAGAGGGATGGTTTCTGCGATCGTTTTTCAAACTATCTTCTCAAGCCTACGCAATTTTGTTCGTCTTGTCGATCCTGGCATTTTCTAAGAGTATCGCACTTCCCACTAGACTATCTGGGTTAGTCAAAATATTGGCTGCTTATTCATTCCCGATATA
>JANNOR010000268.1:0-10739 GCA_031399265.1 Cyanobacteria bacterium SOY_34_metabat_3
CAGTCACAGACTGCTGTTTAACGATTAAGCCCAGATCCCCCTTACTCGACCTTAAGAAGGGGGGGACAGGAGTATTTTCAAAGTCCCCCTCTTCTTAAGGGGGATTTAGGGGGATCTGGCCTCGGATAAAAGCGAGAGATACAAAGGTTTCAGACTTAAGTTGACACATATCGGCAATGCCGTCTCTTTACCCGGCTCTGCTGTTTCACATTAAACACCATCTCCGCTGGCATCGCATCGAGAGCTTTAATCTGTAATCTCTAAGCATATTTTATGAGCCAGTGTCTAAACCCTGATTGCATATTCCAAAACCCGTCTGGCTCTACAAAATTATGTCAAAAATGTGGGAATAAACTGCTATTGGGCGATCGCTACGGAGCCCAAAAAATTATTGGACAAGGGGGATTTGGGCGCACTTTTCTAGCTATTGACGAGTATAAACCCTCAAAACCTCCTTGCGTTATTAAACAATTTTACCCTCAATTTCAAGGCACTTCTAGTATCCAGAAAGCTGCTGAATTATTTGAGCAGGAAGCAGTCCGCCTAGAACAGTTGGGTAAACATTCTCAAATTCCCGAATTATTGGCATATTTTAGTCAAGATGAACGGCAGTATTTAGTCCAAGAATTCATCGACGGTGAAAATTTAGCCGAAGCACTAGAATCTAAGGGATATTTTAGCGAAACGCAGATTCGCGACTTGCTTAATAATTTATTGCCAGTATTCGAGTTCATTCACTCTCGCCAAGTTATTCACCGAGATATCAAGCCAGAAAATATTATTCTTAGGCAAGATGGGCAACTGGTTTTAGTTGACTTTGGAGCCGCGAAATATGCGACACAAACGGCTCTATCGGTAACGGGAACGAGGATCGGGACGGCTGGATATACGGCACCAGAACAAGCCAACGGCAAAGCTATTCATGCGAGTGATATTTATAGTCTGGGTGTCACTTGTCTGTGTCTGTTAACTGAAGTTGAACCGATTGATTTATTCGATGATAGCGAGTTTGAGTGGGTGTGGCGAGAACACTTAAAAACATCTGTCAGTTCGGAACTGGGTCAGATTTTAGATAAAATGATACAACCTGCTATTAAAAAACGTTATCAATCTGCTACTGAAGTGTTGCAGGCTCTTGGCAATCAATCACCTCAATTATTATCTCAAACACCTCCACCGGCATCGCCACCAGACTCGCTTAAATCAGCGCAGGGTGTTGACTATACTCGTCTGCGGGATTTATTGGCAGCAGGAAAGTGGAAAGAGGCGGATGAGGAAACACTCAAGGTGATGTTAAAAGCTGCGAGACGGGAGAAGGAAGGCTATTTTGATACGGGCTCGATCGAGAATTTTCCTTGCGATGATTTGCGGACGCTCGACCAATTGTGGGTAAAATACAGTCAGGGTCACTTTGGCTTTAGCGTCCAGAAAAAAATCTGGTTGGAAGTAGGCGGTAAAGTTGATTGGGATACTGAAAAGAAGCTAGGCGATCGCGTCGGTTGGCGAAAGAGGAGAAAGGGGAGGAAAAATTGGTTGGAGTACGATGATTTAACCTTTAATCTGCAAGCACCAGAGGGCCACCTCCCTAGGGAACTGTGTGGGTGGTGGGGTGGGTTCCGGGGTTTGGGTGTGAAGTGGCGTTATGGTTCTTCTCTCGCATTGAGAGCTGTAAGCTGTAATCTATAGCGATTTCAGCCCTTTGTCAAGTATTTATTCTCGAACCTTTTTTTACGCAATTCTTAGCTTTTCGTCATTTCAATACCTGCTACTTACATTAATAATAAATGCCAATAAAAGTCAGAGATATTATTAAACAACTAGAGGCAGACGGTTGGTATCTAGCTAGAACGCGAGGGAGTCACCGCCAGTACAAACATCCTACCAAATCCGGTTTAGTTACAGTTCCCGGTAAACCATCGGACGATTTGGCTCCTGGTACATCCAATAATATTCTCAAACAAGCTCAATTCAAAGAAGTCAAAGAGCAAGAAGAACCTAACGAAGTCGAAACCAATCATCAAGATGAGGATCTCAACTAATGCGTTATGCCATTGTGATTGAAAAAACACCCAATAACTATTCAGCATATCCACCCGATTTACCCGGATGTGCAGCCACAGGCGCTACCCTTGCGGAAGTACAGCAGCAAATTAAAGAAGCAATCGAATTTCACTTAGAAGGATTGCGAGAAGAAGGTTTACCGATTCCAGAACCAACTACGCTTTGTGACTATGTAGAAGCACGATAATCTCAGAAACCAGGTTTCTTTCTAGATTTCTCGTCACTCAACGCAAAACTCGTAGAAACCGGGTTTCTCGCCCCCATGCTTAAGCCGTGAACTTACGCACTAAGGCCAAAGAAACCGGGTTTTTTATATAATCTGTAGGTGACAACGAAAAATTTTCGTAAAAAAACCCGGTTTCTGAGATATGGGAAAACTCGGGGGAGTGGTAAATGAATCTTTATTTGGGAATAGATTTTGGTACTACGGGCGCTCGATCGACAATCATCGACTCCCAGGGTATGATACATTGTGAGACAGCATATACTTTTGCCAACGCACAACAGCCAGAATTGCCCTCGATGTGGCAAAATGCGCTGTGGGCTGTAATCGAGCAAATCCCCCCAACAATCCGCAATCAGGTAAGGTCGATCGCCCTTGACGGCACATCTTCCACTGTTATGCTGTGCGATACCGATGGTATACCCGTATGTGAGCCGATTTTATACAACGATGCGCGCGGTGCAGCGGTGACACAGAGGTTAAGGGCGATCGCCCCTGACAACCACACAGTATTAAGCGCTACATCTAGTCTGGCAAAACTCCTGTGGTGGCAAGAGTTTCGAGAGGAAACCGCCCATACAGTTTTCCTGCATCAAGCTGATTGGCTGGCATTTCTGCTGCACGGGAAATTAGGAATTAGCGACTATCACAATGCTTTAAAACTCGGTTTTGATGTTGATACTTTGTGCTATCCCGATTGGCTGATCGAGGGAATTGCGGGCGCTGCAATGCCTGTTTTGCCACAAGTTGTCGCGCCGGGAACTCCTGTGGGGGAAGTTAGAGCTCAAGTGGGCGATCGATTTGGATTTCCCCGCGATTGTATAGTTTGTGGTGGTACCACCGATAGCATCGCAGCATTTTTAGCCAGCGGTGTCAATTCACCAGGGGAAGCAGTAACTTCTCTCGGTTCAACACTCGCCATCAAACTGTTAAGTCATACCCGCGTAGATGATTCGAGATACGGAATTTACAGTCATCGTTTCCCCCCCCTTTGTAGGGGCGGTGCCCCCGTGCCCGCCCTCCCCGTGCCCGCCCAGGCAGGCGATTTGTGGTTAGTTGGAGGTGCTTCTAATACCGGAGGTGCGGTGCTGCGAAACTTTTTTACTGATGCTGAATTGGACAGTTTGAGCAAAAAGATTGATGCTGAAAAAGAGAGTTTATTAGATTATTACCCATTATTGCAAAAGGGCGATCGCTTTCCAATTAATGACCCGAACTTGCCACCCAGACTCGAACCGCGTCCAACTGATTCAGTGGAATTTCTGCACGGTTTGCTAGAAAGTATCGCGCGGATTGAAGCGCGGGGATATCAATTATTGCAGGAGTTTGGTGCAACTGGTTTGACAAAGGTTTATACGGCTGGCGGAGGTGCAAAAAATCCGGTTTGGAGTGCGATTCGTCAACGTTATTTGAAAGTGCCTGTTGAAACGCCGATTCATACTGCGGCTGCTTATGGAAGTGCGTTATTGGCGAAGCAGGGAAGTCAGATCAATTCCGGCTGTGCCGGAATGATATAGAGGAGACTGCACGTGCCGTTTCCCTACAATTTCTCGGGGTAGGGAAACGGCACTGCCGTTTCCTAATTTCCGGTAAGATTAATTCCGATACAATTGGAACTTACGATGAATCAACAACCTAGAATCCCCGATGCTGAAACCAGAAAGCGACACGTTGAAAAGGTGCGTGAAGTCTGCCGACAGTTGGACGCTTTTAATTTGAAGTTAGATGAAGCAATTGCTATATTTGAAGCTGACAACCGCCGCCAGCGTCGAGAACGTTTGGCGGGTAAATACAGGCGTGTGGAATCTCAAGTAATCGAATAAGATATAAGATGTTGTATCATTCTTAATAAGTCTTTTAGCAACAGGCAAGATGCCTGTTCCACAAAGAGTGAACTTTTTTTGTGGAACAGGCATCTTGCCTGTTGAGAGAAAAGCAGGTTTGATGTATGCTAATTTTGGCGTACCATCCACACTAAAAATCCCAATATCTTATCTACGGTCGGTAGCGGATAGTCGGTAAGATCGATCGTTACTATTTGCCCTTCCAGCTTGAGAAACCGCCAAGCTGTGCCGCTGGAAACGCTACCGTAGATGACTGATATCGATCGACCTTTCGCTTCATTAAATCTCTGGGCGGCTACCATTTCAGCAATACATTGACCCAAACCTACTTTCAAATCTCCTTTTTTAGCTTCTACCATCACAATTGCTGGGGCTTCAATGTCTAATTGTTCGGGGGAACGACTGATCAGAAAATCGCAAACTCCTGTAAGTCCAACAGCAGCATCGACATTAAATTCTTCACCCGAAAACACGCTGATTTGTTGGTTGAAAATGTTGCGGACTTCTAGCAAGACAGGGTTGATAATAGCTTCTGAACGGGCTTTTTCTGTGCTGGTAGCGATCGCCCAAGGCAAATTTGTCTCTAGCAGGGTTTGCAAGGCTGTCGTAGGTGCGATCGGCTCAATTTCCGGCAGAAATCTGATTCCTTCCACTACTGTGAGATTGAAGGCTGCTTTAACTTTACCAAGGGTTGTAAATTGACTGTAAGGCATAAAATCTTATGTTGTTTTTACTGCTACTTTTCTATTACACTCGCTGCAACTTCGCCGTCCTCGGATCGATAATTTTTCGGCCCAAACCCGAAAACTTAATTGCCAGATTAGTTTTATCGCCTACTCCCAAAACGTGGGTAATTTCTCCAACTCCAAAAGCATGATGAAAAACTTTATCGCCCGCTTTCCACTCTCCTGGTTGAGAATTCCCGGAATTAGCTGCTGGATTATTAGTTTTTCCCTTGGAAACAGAAGTTTTAGTTGTCTTAGTTTTTTTCGTACTTCCAGCCAGCAAATGTGTTGGCAATTCCCCCAAGAATAGCGAAGGAGTGCAGTGTTCGCGGTATCCTCCCCAAAGACGGCGTTCGCGAGTGTGAGTCAGAAATAGCTGTTCCTGGGCGCGAGTAATGCCGACATAGCACAAACGGCGTTCTTCTTCGATCGCCTTTGGGTCATCTAAACTACGGAAATTGGGAAATAAACCCTGTTCCATTCCGACTAGAAATACTACAGGAAATTCTAAGCCTTTTGCCGAGTGCAGCGTCATCAGCGACACGCGAGAATCGTCTTCTTTCAAGTCATCTAAATCGGATGCTAAAGATGCTTTTGCTAAGAACGATGTTAGCGTCGGTTCTTCATTTTGTTCTTCAAATTGTAGCACCGCATTGTACAATTCTCTGACGTTTTCGATGCGGTTTTCTGCTTCCTCGGTTCCTTGATTTTTCAAATCGTCAATGTAACCGGAATCTTCGATAATTCCTTGGACAATTTGCGACGCAGACACGGTTTCTAGTTTTTGTTGCCAATGGTGAATCATTTGGGCAAACTTAATAATCGCTTTTGCCGATCGCCCTGCTAGAGTATTGACAGAAGATTCATCGCTGAGAATTTCCCACAGCGGAATGCCTAACTGAGTTGCAGCGTCTTCGATTTTGGAAAATGTGGTATCGCCAATGCCGCGCCGGGGTGTATTGATGATCCGTTTGAGGCTGACACTATCGTCGGGATTGGCAAGCATCCGCAGGTATGCGAGGATATCTTTGATTTCTTTGCGATCGTAAAACTTCAGCCCGCCGACAATATTGTACGCAATATCTAAACGCATTAACGCTTCTTCAAAGGAGCGAGATTGAGCGTTGGTGCGGTACAAAATCGCAAAGTTACTACCGTGTTCGTATTCCGAGTTTTGGCGCTTCAGCGAATGAATTTGGCCTGCGACAAATTCCCCTTCATCTAATTCGTTGTCAGCGCGCCACACCACAATCGGAGCTCCCGGTTGGCGAGTCGGGCGCAGAACTTTCTCGATCCGTTCGGTATTGTGCTCGATCAAGTGGTTGGCGAGTTCCAGGATGTTTTCGCGCGATCGATAATTCTCCTCTAATTTGACCATCGTCTGAGTTTTCTCGTCAGACAAACCATCTCCGAAATCCTCTTGAAATTCGAGCAAGATGGTATAATCAGCCATCCGAAAACTGTAGATTGATTGATCGACATCGCCCACCACAAAAATCGAGCGGTTTTGCCATTTGTCGAATTCTTTCGGGTTCGTATTGTTTGTAACCAACATCCGAATCAAATCGTATTGAGTGCGGTTAGTATCTTGGTATTCGTCAACTAAAACATGACAGAACTTTCTATGCCAGTAATTTAATACTTGCTCGTTTTGACTCAAAAGTTTAACGGGAACTAGGATTAAATCATCAAAATCCAAGCCGTTATTGGCAGCTAAAGCATCTTGGTAGCGACTGTAAACATCCGCAATCACGCGGCCTCGGTAATCCGGTTCTGCTGCTAGGTATTCTTGAGGCGACCAACCTTTGTTTTTCGCGTTGCTGATAGCGTAGCGGACTTTTCGCGGATCGAATTTCTTGTCATCCAGGTTGAGGACTTTGGTGACAATTTGTTTGACGAGAGTTTGAGCATCAGACTCGTCAAAAATCGAAAAGTTTTTCTTCCACTGGCGACCTTTTTCGTCTTGATATTTTTCAATGTCGTAGCGGAGAATGCGGCCGCACAGAGAGTGAAAAGTCCCCATCCAAATGTGTTTGGTAATGGTGCGATAAATGTGCGATCGCAATTTCGTCTGTATCTCCGGTGCCAACTCTGCCAAAGGTTTGCCATATTCCGCTTCAGCTTGCTGAGTTGCCAGCAATTTTTCAATTCTTTCTTTCATCTCTCTAGCGGCTTTATTCGTAAATGTCACCGCCAGAATATTGTCTGGATCCACTCGGTTTGTGCGAACTAAATTAGCCACCCGGTAAGTGAGAGCTCGGGTTTTGCCTGAACCAGCCCCCGCTACTACTAACATCGGCCCGTTATAGTGTGCGACTGCTTGGCGCTGAGATGGATTGAGGTGGCTGAGGTGATCGGTGGTTTGAGTCATAGCTTATAGAAGAAGAAAATTCGGCAACGAGCAATGTACGGGATTTAACGGATGTCAGGAAGTTCGGCAACTGATTCTGTATAATTACAAATTTGAATTTTTCAACGTTTAAATATTTGTTTGAGCCAAATTGCAGCTAATATTCCGAAGCTAATCCAGATGGCAATAATTATAGCAGCAGCAACTCGATTTATCGGTTTTCCTCGTTCTATTTCTGCGGCTGCTTTTTCTCGACACTCGGCTAAAACGGCTGGCGGAATCATTTTTATTACCAACCAAATTCCCAAAGGTACAATTATCAAATCGTCTAAGTAGCCGAGAATTGGAATGAAATCGGGAATTAAGTCGATCGGGCTAAAAGCATACGCAACAGTAACACCTGCCAAAACTCTCGCGTACCAAGGCACTCTCTGGTCTATACTAGCTAAATAAATAGCATAAGTTTCTTTTTTGAGTTGGCGGGCTAATTGTTTTAAGGATTGCATATATTAATAGTTATAGGCTCTATTCCAATTCCCCAGGACTAATTCCCAGTTAGTTTAAGTTTCTAAAACTGTAACGGTGCGGCTGTCTGAAAATTTATGTTGCAACATAACATTATACCATGTGTTGTGTGTGAGGAAAATCGAGTTTATGAATTCAAATTTACGATCGCCCCTTAGCCTAAATTTCCGCAGCCTGATAACAGCGTTGTGTTTAACCTTAACACTCGTTAGTTTTGCAGGATTAGATCCGGCCGTCGCTCAAGAACAGCGGCTCAGAACGCTAACTGTGACTGGGCGCGGGATAGAAGCAATTCCGACTACTCAGACTCAAGTTCGTTTGGGGGTTGAGGTGCCGGGAAAAACGGCGGCCGAGGTGCAGCAGGAAGCGGCGAGGCGATCGTCCGCTGTGATAGAGTTGCTGCGATCGCGCCAAGTCGAAAAGCTCGAAACTTCGGGTATTAGTCTCAATCCTACCTACAACGACAACAACAATCAGCGGCAGATAACGGGCTATACGGCGACGAATACCGTCACTTTTCGGATTAATACTCAATCCGCCGGCACTTTGCTCGACGATGCGGTGAAAGTAGGGGCGACACGCATTGACGGTGTGAGTTTTGTGGCTACCGAAAGTGCGATCGCCCAAGCTCAAAAACAAGCACTAAAAAAAGCAACTCAAGACGCTCAAGCGCAAGCGGATGCAGTCTTGAGCGCGCTGAATTTCAAGCGAGGAGAAATTCTGGGAATTCAAGTTAACGGTGCTAGCGCGCCGCCTCCTGTGTACCGGATTGAGGCTCGGAGTGCTAATGCTAGTTTTGCTACAACCCCAGTGGTGGGAGGGGAACAGGAGATTCAAGCTTCTGTTACTTTGCAAATTGGCTATTGATTTCGTTTGTGGTTGCATCGGAATGATATAAACGGAGGAGACGGCAGTGCCGTTTCCCTACAATTGATCGCGGTAGGGAGACGGCACTGCCGTCTCCTCTATATTGTTCCAGCGCAGCCGGAATTAATATCATAGTAATTTAAGCCAATATAAGATTAAATTTAAATAGGAAGTTCGATCGCAAATTCAGTGCCCTTACCCGCCAAAGATTTGCAAAATAATTGACCGCCGTGTTTGTCTGTCACAATCTGCTGAGCAATAGATAATCCCAGCCCAGTTCCTTTACCAACGGCTTTTGTAGTAAACAGAGGTTCAAACAAATGTTTTTGAATCTCATCCGTCATTCCCAACCCATTATCGGCAATTCGGACGATCGCACTTTCGCGCAAAACTTCCGTGCTGATTGTAATTATCAGACAGCGTTGGTCTTTTTCCCAAGCCTCTTCCACAGCATCGATCGCATTTGCCAACAAATTCATAAACACCTGATTCATCGGCCCAGGATAGCATTTAATCGGTGGCAATTCACCATAATTTTGGATAACTTCAATTGCAGGGCGATCGCCTCGATTTTTAAGTCGATGTTTTAATAGCAATAGCGTACTATCTAAAGTCTCATGCAGATCGATCGGCGTCGCAGTATCTACATCAGAACGAGCAAAGTTCCGCAGCGACAGCGAAATATCTTTAATGCGTTCAGTGCCTACTTGCATCGAATCCAAGAGGTGAGAAAAATCCTCAATTACAAACTCCAAATCTATGTCATCAATTTTGATGGCGATATCTGGTGCAGGTTGAGGATAGTGTTTTTGATAGAGGCGAAGAACTTCTGTAATATCAGTAAGATATTCCTTGGCGGGCGCAATGTTGCTGACCATAAAACTCAGCGGATTATTGATTTCATGAGCGACTCCGGCAACGAGTTGCCCCAGGGCGGATAGTTTTTCTTGCTGCACAACTTGTACTTGAGCTTGTTGCAAAGCGCAGGTGCGTTCTGTCACTTGCTGTTCCAGATTGTCGGTTAACTGTTTGAGCCGCCAGTGAATGTTGACTCTGGCAATTACTTCGTCTTGTTCAAAGGGTTTTGTGATGTAATCCACAGCACCTAATGACAAGCCTTTAATTTTGCTTTCGGCATCTGCTAAAGCAGTCATGAAAATCACCGGAATTAATGCTGTCGCTGGGTTGGATTTAATTCTGCTACAGGTTTCAAAGCCGTCGATTCCTGGCATTTGCACGTCTAGCAATATTAGTTCCGGCAAAGGATTTTTCGTGAGTGCGATCGCGCATTTTTCTAGCATCTCAATCGCCGATTTGCCGTCTACTGCAACTTTCACTTTGTAGCCTGCTGTTTTTAGCGCCTGCGACAAAACCGACAAATTTGTGGAACTGTCATCTACTATCAAAATAAATTTTTTATCGGGTTCAATCATGATATTTTTTCCTAACACTTATGATAAATGTTCCTGAATCAATGCCCGCAGTTCTTTAACTTGAAAACCTTCTGCCAAAACGAGTAGTTTTTTGGCAAAAGTCGCGTGTTGTGGATTAGCTGTTTGAATCTCCTCTGCAATCTCGATTACCGCGTCCAAATCGCCAGCTTGAGCTTGTTCGTTTAACAACTGCAAAATCTCGATCGCCGGAAGCTGCATTTTGCTCATCATCGCCTGTTGCGCTGTTTCGCCCGCATCTGCTGTTTCGCCATATACCCACTCTAATTGCAAGTATTTTTTCAACAATCCCAGCAACAAATCTGCTTGCACCGGTTTCGGCAAAAAATCATTCCCGCCTGCATCCAGACTCTTTTGGCGATCGATCTCAAACACGCTCGCAGACGACACTAGCACGATCGCATCTCGCAGTTGAGGATGAGCGCGGATTTGGCGCAACAACTCAAACCCGTCCATTACGGGCATAGCTAAATCGGTGAGGATTAAATCTGGTGCCGTGGTTAAAGCTCGATCGAGCCCTTCATTCCCATCAGCCGCTTCAATCATCTCAAAGCCGATCGGTTCCAGCAAGTTTACCAGCACAGCCCGATTTTCCCACCTGTCATCCACCACCAGAATTTTGTACTGATCACCTTTGTAGCCCAAGACAGTCCCATGTTCAATGATTCTCGAACTATCTGCCCAATTTTCAGC
>JANNOR010000022.1:0-5448 GCA_031399265.1 Cyanobacteria bacterium SOY_34_metabat_3
CCCTTACCTGCGATGCAGTGGGATTTGATTGAAGAGGAGGACTGGGGCACTACTTGGAAGCAGCACTGGCAGCCTCAAGAAGTGGGCGATCGCTTTTTAATTAATCCGGCTTGGTTGCCGCCGCCGACTGATACCGATCGCGTAATCTTACGTTTAGATCCCGGTGTAGCTTTCGGTACAGGCGCTCACGCTACCACTCAGCTTTGTCTGGAGTCGCTGGAAATGCGCCTCGGTTTTGACGATAAAAAATATATACTTGCCGATATCGGCTGCGGATCGGGTATTTTGTCGATCGGCGCTGTGTTGTTGGGCGCCACCAAAGTTTATGCTCTGGATACAGATCCTTTGGCAGTGCGATCGACCATCAGCAACAGACAACTCAACCGTATTAACCCGCAGCAGTTAGTTTCAGAACTCGGAAGTATCGATCGGCTCAAAGAAATGATCCAGGAGCCGATCGACGGTTTCATGTGCAACATTTTAGCCGAAGTAATCATTGATTTAATCCCGCAATTCACTTCAATTAGCAAACCCACTACTTGGGCCGTACTCAGCGGCATTTTGCTCGACCAAGCTAAGCCAATTGCTGATACTCTCGAACAGAACGGTTGGATTGTAGCTACTTTGTGGAAGCGCCAAGATTGGTGTTGTTTCAACATTCGGCGCAGTTAACAACCTGAGATTTTCCATCGTGAAATTGTAGCATCGGAATTATTAATATTACTCACAGCTTTCGAGACGGCAGTGCCGTATCCCTACAATAGACATCGACCATATTTATTGTGGAACAGGCCGGAGAGCCTGTTCAAGACAGGCTTTTTTGGAGATGTCTAATTAATCATGGTAGGGACACGGCAGTGCCGTGTCCTCTATATCATTCCGGTGCAACCGGAATTGATATCAAAAGCTGACCTGTGGGGGATTTAGACGTCCGCGACAGTCGGAGTGATGTCACAAATGTGTTTAATCTAAATTGATCCGAGCAAAATGCTCTAGCAGCATCCGATGGACAAATTTATAACCGCCGCCTACTTTTTGTAAAAAAATTCGCTCTTTGGCGTACTCAAGGAAGCGCGCATAATTCCAAGGAACATAATTTTTAATGTAAAGAATGAGTCGCAAAGTCAAGTGTCTGATACAAGTTTTGCCAGGGCCAAAAACCACCACCAAGATTACCGCCCACCTCAATCCAGTAACTATTAATTCAGTCAAGCTTTGAGAGTTAAATACAGGAATAATCTGATTTAGTGTCAAAAAAGTAATTACCAAAATAATCCAACTGCTAAATAACAAAATTACGCTATTTATAGCCGACTTCCAAATACCTTGGTTGGGAATAGTTTTTTTCTCAATTTCTGAACCCCTTGTCCCATCAATTAACCCCAAAGTTAATCCCAAGCCCAAACCCCATTTTAAGCTAGTAATCCACCAACACAAATCTAGTATATTATTACATTTATTGCTATCATTTGCCCCGATATTTATAATGTTAATGCTGCCTAACAATAGGGCAAAAATTGATAAAATAAAAGCCCATGTTAATCCGGTTAGCAGTCCCCAAAATATTTCATTACACAACACTCTTGCTGATTTCTGCCAAGGGAATATCAGAGTTTCAAATCTGACTATTTTGGATGGAGACAATAGGATCGTTGCCGCCAAAATCAACATCCATACCAAAAGATTGCTTGGAATATTTTGCAGCGCTATCAACGAAGTTAGCGTTATCAGCAGCACGAGAATAAGTCCGGCAATTAAAACAGTTCCAAGGTGATACAATATCTTGAAAATTGGCTTTGACAACCAGTTCGGTTGTATCTCCTCAATTAAAAACAGTGTTTGAGATGTTTCATTCATCTGCTTTGCTAGCGAAATCAACCATCTCTTTGTTTGCTCTGGTGAATATGGTTGAATCGTGCTTCGCCGTTGAAGCATTCGTTCAATATACTTGTCAAATAACCGTTTTTTGCGCTGCTCCAGTGAGCCTAGTTGGTTCAACAAATCTTCTGGAGAACAATCTTGATAAGCCAGAATCATCACATCTAAAATTAAAGGCGTTTTGGCAAATTCTTTCATTTCAGAATCGTTTTGCAGCAATGTTCTCAAGCCGGCGAGTTGCTCACCAGCTTCATCCAAATATTGAGAGACTTGCTCCGAGGTTAGGGGTTGAATGCAAATTGCACTGCGTAGTTTTAAGCGTTCTGAAAGAGCTTCATAATCTTGGATACGGCTACATATGGCAATTTCGGTATTGCCATGTTCCTCAATGAATTCGTTCAATGCACGCACGCAAGCGTTTCCAGATATTACCCGCTCTTCATGTCGAGTTTTATTGAGAGCAACTTCATCTAAACCATCCAACAGCAAAATTAGCTGTTCCTGTTCAACCCAAGTTTTACCCAAGGCCTTGGAGACTTGATATTTATCCTTCAGCTCCTCTACTAACCATTCAGCAATAGTCAACTGTTTGTTAGCCCAAGATGATAGATTAAATACTACTGGAATAGGCTGGCTTAAATCTTGTTCAGTCTTCGCAATCAAGCGTTCTGCTAACTTCAGAAGAGTAATTGTCTTACCTGCGCCCGGTTCCCCCAAAATTAGCAATGTCCTACCTGTTTGCATCTCCTGAAAAAGATCGGTTTCCTGTAGTTCTTCAAAGGATTGATTGAACTCTACAGAAAACTCGTCTACACCACTAAACGAACGTTGTACGGCGTCGGAACGTTGTCCTAAATTAAGTTTTATGAAAGCATTGCGGAGAGAGTTCTTCAAAACTCCTTGTATCCAAAAATCTTTGACTTTTTCCAGCAAAATCTTGCGACTGCTGTATGCTATTGAATTGTCAATTTTAACTCTACTAGCCCGATCCGCACCAAAGTCATCCCAAGCCATTCTTGCTTGCTCTAGATATCGCGGGCGGGTACGATTCATTTCTGTGACAACTGCTGCGATTAAATCCTGTGAAATAGTTGAGATATCGTCTTGAATGTAGCTGAGAGATTCTTTCTGCTTAAAAATTGGTTTTAAATGTTCTGGAACAGAAACTTGCTCAGCTTGAAGCAGACCGGCGACTCCTAATTTGCGATCGCCCTCAGCAACATCTGAGCCAGAGATATTAGCACTAGCAAGCTGAATTTGAATGGCATTGCAACCAAATTTATAAGACCGCTCAATTGAAGAACCAGACGCTAAGGCTCTATAAAAACCTGTTGCAAAAGCTATTGCTGCATCATCCCGAATCTCTTGGTTCATGCCAATCGTATAGTTAATATACTTAACGATGCTCAATGCTTGTTCCTGTGAGTAGCAAGCATTGAGCAGCACGCATTCAACCCGATCGCGAAACAACTCCATTAGAGCGGACAGAGCATCTGTACTGAGTAACTGTTCCTTTCCAGCATCATCCTGAAACACCAAGCCTCGCACTCCAGTTCCATGTCCGCAAAAATGGACGATGCGCGGTTGATGTTCTAACAATAACTGCTGCAATTCATCCAGACGTACCGCCAACTCAATTTCTACCTCTAATTGAGCCTGTTTCCCATTGCGTTTGATGACGTTATTTAAGTCCCGAATTTCTTGACCTAGCTTTAGATCTTCCCTTGGATTCGATGCTAAAATCAGAATTTTCATAAATTTGACTCATTAACAACCTCAAATAAATCGTGAACTGGAGTAGGCGCTTGGTCGCTACTGTTCTCGGTTTGTACAGTCACTCGATACAAACCCGGTTGCAAGTTATCGATCGCCAACACCCATTCTTGCTCCCGCTCTTCAAAATCGACGTGAATCGCAGGACGTTCATCCGAAACAGAGGTGATTTTCGCCTTCAGTTTTCCGGTTGTTAAACCTGGTGTACCGATGACTCTGGCACGCATGGCGATCGCTTCATCTGCCAAGTATAAATCCTCTAAAGTCAAACTAATTGCTGTTTGAGATGCTCTCACAGTGGCCAAGTCAAACTGACTTAATTCGAGGCGATTTCGCAGATCTTCCAGAACCTGCTTCTGATTTTGTAGGGAACTGTGACTCTCTGCAATAAAGGTGTTATTAAAACTGCTGGAGAGTTCCATGGGAATTGCGGAAACTTGCGGAACAGTACCATCTCCATCACTGAGATCTGGCCGATTTTGCAATATTTTTGGCAGTTGCTCGTTGGCGGTGAGCTTTCCGTTCAACAGTTGAGCTGATTGCAAGGTTGGTTGCTGAATCCCTGCGATCGGAACTGTGGTAAACGAATTTTTGTAGACTTCATCTTTGAGGTTTGCACCCGCAGCAGCTTCGATTTCTCGATGAAAAGCTAAAGCATTCTGAACACGCTTTTGAACGATGTTAGGTAGATTGTCAATTTCAGCAATTCGTTTGTATTCACCGCCAATGTCGATCATCTCGTAGATGGGAAGTAACTGATATACCGAAGTTAGCGATCGCATTAATTCCGTCAAATCCAGAAACAGCTCTTTGTATCCATTTGCTAGAAAATTCACAGCATTAACCGAGCCGCGATAGGGAGTGCCAAAAGTGAATAACGCCCTACAATCTCGCCATCCCGCCAAAACTTCCAAGTAATAGCGAGACACCAGTCCTCCCATGCTGTGTGCGAATAGAATCACCTTGGCATCCTGAGCGCCACTGGCTTCTCGCCAACATTTTAATCGCTTGTCCACCAACTTTTTGAATAAATGAGCAGATGCCCTACAATCTCGCCGCCAATCATAGGGAAAATGATAAAAATTAGCCGCTTTGTCATCTGGATCGTCGTAGATGTTGCCAGAAGTTACATCAAAGTTATCTGTAATTAGGCGTGTCACTTTGGTATAGCCATCAATTTTGACTAACCCTGGAATCAGATGCGCGTCTTCAATCAATCGAGTTGCCCGAATGCCATCTCCGAGGCTTTCAGCTTCTGGATCGTCCTGAACTAATTTGAGGTGTTGAATGGCTGCATTTGAATTTCTCAACACTTGCCAAATTGCCTGACCTGAAACTGCCCAAAGGTCTTTGCCGTCTTTTTGCAGAACACTCCCTAAGATGCCGGGAAGGATGACAATCATATCTTTCATGGGAATTTTGTCTGCCATGTTTTTTTCCTAGTTAGTTTTAGTTCGTTTGCCGGAGATTGAAAAATTTTGTCTTGGTAAGAGTGTCTTTTTTGAAGCAGGGATCTAGCATCAGGTACGGTAGGAAACGGCACTGCCCAAGGAGTGTCAACTTAAGCCTGAAATCCCTGATAAATATCGCTTTTAGGCAAAGTCTAGATCCCCCTAAATCCCCCTTAAGAAGGGGGACTTTGAAAAGACTCCTGTCCCCCCTTCTTAAGCTATGCTTTATAAACATCTTTCTTAACAAGAAAGTTGACAAAAGTAACTACTTGTGTAAGAGCTATTGGGGCGATCGCTTCTGATCTAATACGAATTATCCTGCCTCATAGTGTTCATTGATATCCCC
>JANNOR010000093.1:0-36395 GCA_031399265.1 Cyanobacteria bacterium SOY_34_metabat_3
CGATCGCAAAAATTGGTCTGAGGCACAGGTTTTGTGGCGTTCCATCGCACCTCAAGTTGCTCAATTCGGGCAAAATCGCGCCGGACTTTACGCCCAAATTAATCTAGCTCAAAGCTTAATCAGATTAGCTCAGTCGCCTGCGAAAACTTTGAGTTTAAACGATATTGATAAATTGCTTTCAAAAGCTCTCGAACCAGCAAATAGTTTGGGCGACAAACGCATACAAGCTTATATTCTGGCAGCCAAAGGCAAACTTTCGGAAATCCAGCAGCAGAATCAGCAGGCGGAAACACTTACAAATCAGGCTTTGAGTTTAGCACCGGCCTTTGAATCTCCCGATATTGCCTATCAATTATTGTGGCAACTCGGGCGGATTCGGAAAGCTGAGGGAAATACAGAAGGGGCGATCGCCCAATATACTCTAGCTGTGAATGTACTGTCTTCTCTGCGCGGCGATTTGGTAACAGTCAATCCCGAAGTGCAATTTTCGTTTCGCGAAAGTGCCGAACCGGTTTATCGGGAATTAGTCGGGCTGCTGTTGCAAGAGGAATCGCCCAGTCAAGCTAAATTGAAACTGGCGCGCCAAACGGTGGAATCTTTGCAGTTGGCGGAATTGGACAACTTTTTTCGGGATGCTTGCGCCGATGCTAAACCGCAGCAGATTGATGGAATCGATCCTACAGCGGCGGTGATTTATCCGATTATTTTGAGCGATCGTTTGGAGGTGATTTTATCAATTCCCGGCAAACCTCTGCGCCGCTACAGGACTAAGAAGTCTCAAGCCGAGTTAGAAAAGGCCTTCAAACAAGCCAAAAATGCGATTAGACCTGCTGCTTTTCCTCGCGAAAGGAGGGTACCCGTTCAACTGGTTTACGACTGGTTGATCCGCCCCGCAGACGCAGATTTGGCCGCCAGTGGAATTAAAACTCTGGTATTTGTGCTCGATGGTTACTTGCGCAATCTGCCGATGGCTGTGCTTCACGATGGCGAAAAATTTTTGGTAGAAAAATACAATATTGCTTTGGCACCTGGACTACAATTGGTGGCACCGAAACCGCTGAGCCAAGTCAAGTTAAAAGTGTTCACTGCTGCCCTCTCCGAAGCCCGTCAAGGCTTCCCGGCTTTGCCGGGGGTGACTCAGGAAGTTCAGCAAATCGCAGCTCAGATGCCGGGGAGTGGGCTGCTAAATCAAGAGTTTGTCAGCGGGCGGTTGTACGATCGACTGAAAGCTTTGTCTTACCCGATCGTCCATTTGGCAACTCACGGTCAATTTAGCTCGAATGCGGCGGATACTTTTATTGTGACTTGGGACGAGAAAGTAAATGTCAAGGAGTTCGATCGGCTGCTGCGAGCTCGCACCGGGGAGAAACAACAGCCGATCGAGCTTTTGGTGTTGAGTGCTTGCGAAACTGCTTCGGGCGATAGTCGCGCAGCTTTGGGTTTGGCTGGGGCCGCAATTCGATCGGGCGCACGCAGCACTGCGGCAACCCTTTGGCAAGTCAACGACGAATCTACGGCTATCTTTATGACTGAGTTTTACCGCCAGTTGGCTGCTAAAAGCAGCAAAGCTGAAGCCCTGCGCAATGCTCAATTAACCCTGCTGCAAAACCGAGAGTATCAAAATCCCTATTTCTGGGCGCCTTTCGTGCTCGTGGGAAATTGGCAATAATCTAAGATGGGCATCGGGAATTGGGAATTGGGAATTGGGCATTGGGCATCGGGCATCGGGCTTGCAGTCAACCGTCAACCGTCAACCGTCAACTATCAATTGACTTAAATGCTTGATTTTTTGTTAAAAATTGTAAACTGTTAAAGAGTGTTTTTTGCATCTAATATTTTTCGAGGAGTCCCATGAAGCAACTTTTGATTGCTGAGCGCTTTTGCCTGATAGCCCACGTCTTATCAATGGCTTTTGGATTGGCAGGGTTGCTGCTGATTGTACCCCGTCCCGAACTGGTGATGAGTTTGCCGCCCGCTGGACAAACTCTATTTCAATTGGGGATGGCAGGGGGTGGAGTAGTCTATATCATTTTTGGGGCAGCAGCCGTTGCTCTGTATGCCTTTCGGACGTTGGGCACCGGCCCGACTCTGGCATTTTTAGTGCCTTCTGTGTTTTTGTCGTTGGGTAGCGAGTTGCTGGGAACAAGTACCGGTTTTCCCTTCGGCCACTACCACTATTTGGGCGGTTTGGGTTACAAAGTTGCAGGGCTGGTGCCGTTTACAATTCCGCTGTCGTGGTTTTATCTGGGACTGGTTTCATACATAATTGCTCGCGCTGGATTAGCTGGCGGTAAAGGCAAACTCAACTGGGTGCGCGAAATTGGGGCGATCGCCCTTGGTGCTTTGCTGCTGACAGCGTGGGATTTTGTACTAGATCCGGCAATGAGTCAAACTTCTGTGCCTTTTTGGGAGTTTGAGGAACTTGGAGCTTTCTTCGGGATGCCTTACCGCAATTTGACCGGGTGGATGGGCACTGGCGCTGTGTTTATGTCCGTAGCAGTTCTATTCTGGAGAAAAAGCTCGATTAAATTAGATCGATCGGAATTGAGTTTGCCCTTAATTGTCTATTTGGTAAATTTTGCTTTCGGAGCAATTATCACTGTAACTTCCTTGGATTCTCGGTTCTGGTTCCCGACATCGCTAGCGGTGCTTCTGGGTGTAGTTCCGGCGATCGTCCTATGCTCGATCGCGAAACCCGCAGTAGATGAATTAACAGAAACAATTCCGTCTTTGGAATCTGCTCTCAAGGCTGAAATGCCACCTCAGCCAGTGGGCATTTTACGCAAGTAAGCCACTGATGAGCAATCGCGACTGATTTGGCGAAAATTTACACAAAATTTTGAGCTAATTTTAAAACCCGGTTTCTACAAGAAGCCGGGTTTTTTAGATGCGAGCGCTGTTAGAGCAATTCCGGGCGTTGCTGACTTGGAGTATGATTTGCCTCCGAAACTCGCTTAGTAGGGGCAATTCATGAATTGCCCCTACAAAATTTCAGGGATTGCTATAGCGAGTGAATCATGCCTAAATTCAGCAACGCGCGCGCGCAATTCCTGTAATATGTTTAAAGTCAAAATTCTATCAACTTCCTTAATTTAAATTGATTTCCCCGATCGCCCCTAACCTCTTGACAAGTATCATCCCTTTCGTACTCCTGGTGCTGCAATTACCCGCCGCCGCCATTCTCCTGTCGCGCTTGATCAAAGGCCCATCGCGCATCCCGCCCCTAGAACCGGATTCGCCGACACTGGATTTAATTGGTGCTTGTACAGTCGTTATCCCGACGTTGAACGAGGTCGATCGACTTTCGCCTTGTTTGGAAGGATTGAGCCGCCAAAGCTACGAACTCCGAGAAGTGATTGTCGTTGACAGCTATTCCGTTGACGGCACCGCAGATTTAGTCAAAGCCGCAGCCGAAAAAGACCCCCGGTTTCGGGTAATTAACGACGATCCGTTACCGACTGGTTGGGTGGGCCGTCCGTGGGCGCTGAATACGGGGTTTTTGGCAAGTTCCGAGAAGTGCGAGTGGATTTTGGGGATAGATGCGGATACAGTCCCCCATCCGGGTTTGATTGCGAGTTTGCTGAAAACGGCTGCTGCTGGAAATTACGATTTAATCTCGCTGTCGCCACAGTTTATCCTCAAATATCCAGGGGAATTTTGGCTGCAACCGGCTTTATTAATGACTTTAGTTTATCGATTCGGGCCGACGGGGACTGGTGGAGATGTGCCGGAATTGGTGATGGCGAACGGTCAGTGTTTTCTCTGTAAGCGCGAGGTTTTGGTGGCATTAGGGGGCTATGAAGTCGCGAGGGGTTCTTTTTGCGATGATGTGACTCTGGCTCGCTATGCTGCTGCTAAGGGCTTTAAGGTGGGCTTTTTGGACGGGGCTAAGGTGTTGCAGGTGCGGATGTATGAAGGGGCGATCGAGACTTGGAACGAATGGGGTCGATCGCTCGATTTGAAAGATGCTGCTTCCAAATCTCAAATCTGGGGTGATTTGTGGCTGTTGTTTGCGGTTCAAGGTTTGCCCGTGCCGATCGTACTGGGCTATTTGCTGTTTGGTTTGCTATCACCGATTGCGGTGTTTCCCTACGGTTTGCTGTTGGGATTGAATGTATTTTTGGTGGCGGTGCGATCGGCTTTGTGTTTCGCGATCGCTCCTTCGTACGATCGGACAAACGCATCAGGTAAATGGCTATTTTGGCTTTCTCCGTTGGCCGATCCGTTAGCGTTTTTGCGGATTCTCATTTCTGCATTAAATCAGCCTACTCAGTGGCGCGGCCGGAAGTATGAATAACGATTAAATTATTGCTACAGATAGATTGTGGGGTTTAGGGAAACGGCATTGCCGTGTCCGGCGAGGTTCTGCCAATGAAAGATAATTTACAGCAGATTCCAGGTTGATGAAATACACCCCGCGATCGGGCGAGTGCCGTGGGACACGGCTGTCGTGTCCCTGCCTCTGCTAGTGCGATCGTCCTTTTGATTCTTCCCTAAATCAACCGGAAATTAGCAGATGTAATCGCATTAGCACTCACTCCAATCATCACGCCCAACTCCTCCCCTGTCAAGAGATTCTTGATAATTGTTCCCTGAGTATTTTGAGTTATTGCTAACTGATTAAAACTCAAACCACCGGTTAGTGCGATCGAATCTTGACCCAGGGTAAAATCAGCGATAATGTCAAATCCTCGATCGGCTTTTAAGACAAAGATATCATTACCGCTACCGCCGATTAAACTATCATTTCCCAAGCCGCTGTCAAGGATATCGTCACCTTTCCCACCTAAAAGCGTGTCATTGCCATTGCCACCTAAAAGTGTATCATTGCCATCGCAGCCACTTAAAATATCTGCTCCTTCTCCGCCATTCAAGTAATCATCACCACCGCCACCGTCTAGACTATCGTCGCCTAATTGTCCGAAGAGAGAATCATTACCTTCACTGCCGAGGATTAGATCGTTACCTTTGCCACCAAACAGAACATCATTACCTTTACCACCATCGATAAAGTCAGCATCTTCATTACCATAAATTAGGTCATTTTCCTCGCAGCCATTCAGAGAATCATTGCCCTTATTTCCGAAGATGATATCTTCACCTTCACCGCCAAGAATGATGTCATTTCCTTTGCCACCAAAGAGTAAATCATTTCCTTTTCCTCCGACAATGAAATCATTACCTTCATTGCCATTAAGGATGTCATTGCCATCGCCGCCATAGAGATTGTCATCCCCTAATTTGGCATTGAATATATTGCCGTTGTCGCTACCGAGAAATTCATCGTTTTTGGCAGTGCCTATTTGAATATTGGATACACCGAGTATGGTGTTTTCAACTGAATTAGGTTGGTTTAAATTGGGATAAGCAATTTGGTCGGCGATGCAGTCATCGTTGGGGATGTTATTAGTAGTTATTGGTGTTGGTGTTGGTGTTGGTGTTGGCGTTGTGACAGGAGTTGGTGTTGGTGTTGGTGTTGGTGTTGGCGTTGTGACAGGAGTTGGTGTTGATATTGGTATCAGAGTTGATGTGGTGACAGGAGTTGGTGTTGTTACCGGAGTTGGTGTTGTTACCGGAGTTGGTGTTGTTTCCGGAGTTGGTGTTGTGACAGGAGTTGGTGTTGTTACCGGAGTTGGTGTGGTGACAGGAGTTGGTGTGGTGACAGGAGTTGGTGTTGTTACCGGAGTTGGCGTTGTGACAGGAGTTTGTGTTGTGACAGGAGTTGGTGTTGTTACCGGAGTTGGTGTGGTGACAGGAGTTGGCGTTGTGACAGGCGCGGGAATATTCACGCCAAAAGTACCTAAACTGCTAGCAGCAGACAAATTGCCAACAACATCCTTCACCTGTGATGCTTGCAAATTAACTGTGTAAGTACCGTTGTCAGCATTATCCCAAGTTCCCCCTGGCGGCGTCAACGAATATGTCGCTGTACGTGGCGTACCATTTCCTATCGGCGTGGCACTAATAAAGGTAGCAGGAATAGCACCGCCCGACCAATTTACAACAACATCAGAATTATCTAAGCTGCTAACATCAACTCCATTGCTATCACTGAAAGTAACTGTCAATGTCTGACTTGTACCGCCGGCTGTAGTAATGTTAGAAATTGCCGCCAAGTTAGCAGTAGGTGCTGTAATATCGGCGGTGCGAGTCAGTGGAGTGGCTGCTGTATTGTTATTACCCGCAATATCCGTTGCTTGAGCCGCCGGGACATTAACTGTGACAGCGCCGCTAGCAGTCGGTGTAACGGTGAAAGTATAAGTTGTGCCGCTACCTGTGAAATTGCTAATCGTACTGTTAGTCAGATTCACGTCGCTTGCGATAAATCCTGTGACGCTTTCGCTGAATGTTGCTGTGACTAAAAATGGTGCGTTTGTGGTGGTTGGTGAAGTTGATGTTAGGGCTACTGTGGGTACAATTGTGTCTACAATTATGGCTTTGTTATTAGCTAAAGATTGTCCTGTAGGGATAGTTAATGTTGCATTATTGCTGGCAGCATCTCTTAAGGTTGCACCAGTTGCTAAAGTTATGGTTGTTGAGTTGAGATCCGTGCTGTTTTGTCCGGTGGCTGGAGTATAAGTGCCGACAGCAGATGTGCCCGTAAAAGGTGCAATAGTTACAGTGCCACCTGTGTCTAGGTTGACAGTCATGTTACCGCCGGCTAATGTTACCGCTTCGCTGAAGTTGATGGTGACGTTGATGTTGCCCGTTGTGTTGTAACTGCCGTTGGTGGTGGTAGAGGTGACGCTGGTGATTGTTGGTGCAACGCCATCGATAACTATGGCTTTGCTACCGCCGAGGGAGTTGGCTGTGGCTAAGGCGGGGAGGGTTAAGAAAGCATCAAAAGCCGTACCAGCAGTTTCTTTAATTGTGCCGCCGTTGAGGGTGAGGGCAGTTGTGGCGAGGTATTGTAAGTCAGGGGTGGTGTCTCCTGCTTGGATTACATAGTTGAAGGTGAGGGCTGTACTGCCACTACCGCTAGCATAAGTGGCAAATTGGTCGGTTGTATCGGTTTCTAGTTGCAGTCGGGGTGTCCCGGTGATGTTGACAGCGGCATCGAAGGTGACAGTGATGGCGATAGTAGAACCGACGCCGTAGGTGCCGTCAGCGGTGGTGGCGGTGACAGCAGTAACTTTGGGGGTGTTGTTGAGCAGGATAGAGACATTGTTGCTGCTATTGTTTGCCACAGCTAAGTCAGGTTTCCCGTCGCCGTTGATGTCGCCGATGCTGACGGAGATGGGCTGAGTGCCAGTAGGGAAGGTGACTTGGGGAGCGAAGGTGGGAGTGGCGGCGCCGGTGGCGGTGGTGTTGAGCAGGATGGAGGCGGTGTTGCTGGTGAGGTTCGCTACAGCTAAGTCAGGTTTTCCGTCCCCGTTGATGTCGCCGATGCTGACGGATCTGGGGCTAGTGCCAGTAGCGAAGGGGACTTGGGGGGCGAAGGTGGGAGTGGCGGCTCCGGTGGCGGTGGTGTTGAGCAGGATGGAGACGTTGTTGCTGCCGGAGTTCGCTACAGCTAAGTCAGGTTTTCCGTCGCCGTTGATGTCGCCGATGCTGACGCCGAAGGGGCGAGTGCCAGTAGCGAAGGGGACTTGGGGGGCGAAGGTGGGAGTGGCGGCTCCGGTGGCGGTGGTGTTGAGCAGGATGGAGGCGTTGTCGCTGCTAATGTTTGGCACAGCTAAGTCAGGTTTTCCGTCGCCGTTGATGTCGCCGATGCTGGCGGAGCTGGGGCGAGCGCCAGTAGCGAAAGTGACTTGGGTGGCGAAAGTGGGGGTGGCCGCTCCTGTGGGGGTGTTGTTGAGCAGGATGGAGGCGGTGTTGTTGAAGATGTTCGTCACAGCTAAGTCACGGAAGCCGTCGCCGTTGATGTCGCCGATGCTGGCGGAGTCGGAACCAGTGCCAGTAGCGAAGGTGGCTTGGGTGGTGAAGGTGGGGGTGGCGGCTCCGGTGGCGGTGGTGTTGAGCAGGATGGAGGCGGTGTTGCTGAGGTAGTTCGCCACAGCTAAGTCAGGGAAGCCGTCGCCGTTGATGTCGCCGATGCTGACGGAGCTGGGACCAGTGCCAGTTGCGAAGTCAACTTTGGGGGCGAAGCCTAGTACGCCGCTGTAGGTTTTGAGGGTGGTTTCTGTGAGGGCAAGTTTGAACCTTTGGGGGGAGGGGGGGATGAGTTGGGGGATGTCCCAGATGCCGCCTAGTTTGCTGTTACCCGTGGTAGTGGTGTTGGCGGCGATGTTTGCGCCTGTGAGTTGGTGCAGTTGAGTCAGGAATTGGTGACCTCTGTCCCCTGCTGCTACGTTACAGCCATACAAGATGATGCTGGCGTTGGCACTCAGGGCGTTTCGCCACTGTTGCAATTGGTGGCTGTAGTGTTTGATGTTACTGCTGTTGAGTTCTGTTGTGCCTAAGTACAGACTGCCAGAACTTCCGTGGGTGATGATGTGTAGCGATTCGATGCCTTGATGCTGAGCTAGGATTGTGGTGATTTGCTCGATCGCATCAGTCTTATTTTCGAGGATGTAGGTTGCAGTGTCGGGTTTGATGCCAGAGATTAGGTGCTGGCGATCGGGTATTGTGGGGTCAAGAATGACGATCGAGCTTGGCTTGTTCCTAATGGAACCGACAAAGGGATTTTTTTTGTTAAGTTGAGTTAGGGTTTTCATCTGTTTGTGCCTTGGGTAGAATTACTTGTTTTTGATCTGAAAAAATAGATCGCCCGATGTGAGCTAGCAGGCGGTAATTCTACCTAGTGGCAGATGACACGCTAGATTTTTAACTACTAGGAACTTAGCAAAGTGCGATCGCACTGTCAGTGTTTGAGCTTCTCACTTACTAAATCTTTATATTTCGCTGGTTATTTTAAACAAATTATAAAAAGTCGAAGTCGGGGCGAGTTTGTGAGATTATTGATTTTAGGCAATGCTCGATCGGTAAAATTCGCACCTACATTAAAGAAGTACATTTTGATTTACGATTGGGTGGGGCGGGTTTATGAGATTGTGGGTTTTAGGCAATTATGCTTGGCATCGCCCGCCCCTACGTTTTCGATATATAATATCAAGATTTTATAGATTATATGAATAACGACAGAAATTTCAATACAGTCCACGAACACGAGATTTTTGGCGATCGCGATTTGCCATCCTGGTTAACCCAACAACAAATCAGCCTCGCTTGCACTACCTATCAAACCAGCAGGTTAATGTTAATTGGTGCTGTGCCAGAAACCAACAGAATATCGGCTTTTTGGCGAATATTCGATCGCGCAATGGGACTTTTCTGCACAGCGGAACGCCTCTACCTAAGCTCAAAATATCAACTCTGGCAGTTAGATAACGTGCTAGCGGAGGGAGGACTGCATCAAGGGTACGATCGCCTTTACATCCCGCGCATCGCCTACACCACAGGAGATATCGACATTCACGATATCGCTGTCGATAAAAATAACCAAATCATTTTTATTAGTACGTTATTTAATTGTATCGCTACTTTGAGCGATCGCCACAGTTGCAAACCTTTATGGAAACCGCCGTTTATCTCACAATACATCAACGAAGACCGCTGTCATCTCAACGGTTTGGCGATGGTAGATGGGGAAGCGAAATATGTGACGGCTTCGAGTCAGTCGGATGTGGTGGATGGCTGGCGCGATCGCAGGAAAAACGGCGGTATAGTTATCGATATCGCATCTAATGATATTATCGTTACGGGATTGTCGATGCCGCATTCACCCCGCTGGTATCGAGATAAGTTGTGGTTGCTGAATTCTGGGAGAGGGGAATTTGGTTGTGTAGATTTAGATACAGGGAAATTTCAGGCGATCGCATTTTGTCCGGGATATGTCCGAGGATTGGCATTTTGGCAGAATTGGGCGATTGTTGGATTGTCGAAACCGAGGGGTGGTGACAATACTTTTAGCGGTTTAGAATTGGATGAGTTGTTAGTAGCTAAGGATGCTGAGGCTCGGTGTGGGATGATGGTGATAGATTTGACGACTGGGGCGATCGTGCATTGGTTGCGGTTTGAAGGAATTGTCACGGAACTTTACGATGTGCAGGTGATTCCGGGAGTGCAAAAGCCGATGGCTTTGGGTTTTCAAACGGATGAAATTGCTCAGTTGATTACTTTGGAGTTGTAACCGCTGATGGTGGCGGATGGACGCGGATGGACGCGGATGGACGCGGATGAATAAAGGGAGGACACGGCAGTGCCGTGTCCTCTATCTCTGCTTGAGATTACTCAACTATCGCCCCATCTAAGCAAGTTTTTCTTAAGTCTACTCTCCCTAAATTTGCACCTCTTAAATCAGCGCCGTTTAAGTTTGCATTGCTTAAATTTGCATTGGTCAAATCAGCACCTCTGAGATTGGCATCAGATAAATTTGAGCCTGCTAAATTAGCCTTAACAAGTTGCGATCGGCTCAAGTTGCTGCCACTCAGATTTGCCGATCGCATTTCTGCTAATGTTAAATTGGCTTGGCTTAAATTACTGCCGCTGAGGTCGGCAAAATTCAATTTACCATAACTCATATCGATGTTTTCCAAGCAAATATTGCTCAATTTCGCGCATCTTAAGTTCGCATTAACAAAATATCTGTTTCCAGCGGCATAACGGCGCAACAATTCGTCAACTTCCAGCCGAATTAACACTGCTTCGCCAGCATTTTGGTAGCACCACGATGTCTCCAGCAAACTCGCGGCTGCTTCAATTGCTACCTTGTCGCATTTAGGGAGAACCAAACTATTGCAGCCATCCCACTCACCGCCTAGCATAAATGCCATTTCCGAAGCTGCTGAAACTGAGTCGCACAGCAAAACAGTTTCTGGTTTGGGTTGCAGCCAGTTCATTAGGGCGATCGAGCTCTTGTTTTTCATTGTTTATTAAGGATTTGTTGGTATTTCTTAATTATAGGTAAAATTATTGATAACATTATGCACAAATTTGCGGCGGCTTCAGAACATGAATTAATTGTATTTGGTGCAGCGAGACCTGGATATCGCGATGCAGAAATTGCTGAGTGGATTGAATTTATGCAGGGGCATAACATCAAGCAAGTTTGCTGCTTACTTCCTGAATCCCAACTCATCCGCTACAGGGATTTACTGGGAACCTATCGGGATATCTTTGGGTGCGATCGAGTTTGCTGGGCTCCGATTGCCGATTTTGAATTGGTAGATAGGGATGTTTTGCTCGATCGCATCTTGCCGTTTTTGGCATCTGCAAATAGCAAAGGCGAACGGGCGGTAGTTCACTGTTCCGGTGGGATCGGACGTACAGGACACGTCTTGGCTGCTTGGTTGGTTAGCGGGCGAGGATTGTCTAACCAACAGGCGATCGCAGCCGTAAAAAAAACTGGTAGAAATCCCTATGAAGCCGTGTTTGCTGCTTTGTTCAAAGGTCGAAACCCGTGGAAAGTTGCCCGAGAACTTAATGCTCTTTTAGATGATTGTCGCCTTGCTAGGAGAAATGACATCTAGCACTCTAGCAATTTTTAATGTCTTGAAATGAATAAGGTGCGCAGTGCGCACCCTACGGTTGCAGTTCTGGGGATTAGTCTTAGATATAGCCGAAGGCAAAAGGTTCAACGCATTCGTCAGAATTTAAGAAACATTTAGAATGTGAGAATTTTCGTTGTTTGTTACTTTAAACAAAAAATTTTCTTCCTTCTTCCTTCTTCCTTCTTCCTTCAAAAAATGACTAATCAGTCGTACTAACGTGGTCGATTCTCTCTAATTGCCAGAGAATTTGGTTTCCTTCGCGCCGCACGCGCGAAACTACCCAGTTGCGCCAAACCCAGTTGTCTCCGCGACTGGTGACAGCGCTGGCATTTACATCCATCAAATCAGCCAGTTCAGAACTGGTAATCAAGTAGCCTTTGGTGGCAACTTCGTCGGAGATGTGTAAGGTTTCGATCAGATTTCGGAGTTCCTGAACCCTCACCTCGCGGGGCAAGTTCTCCAGAGTATCGGTAGTTGAATCCATCATGGTAGAGTTGGCGATCGGAAGGTCAGAAGTTATGACATAGGATTCTATCGTTTTGTTACCAGTTGTGTCTGTTTCTGCCAAAACAATTGTGTTTTCTAAGTGCAGGGGCAGTGCCTCCGTGCCGGCCCGTTCCCCGTCTGCTGTTGGTTTCTGCTGTTGGAGTTCGGGAGTGAGATTGTGAGAGAATTTGCGGGCGATTTCATCGCATCTGTCGTTGTAGAAGTCGCCGGAGTGGCCACGGACGTGTTCCCACTTCACTTGCGGGGAATTTAACTTGTCTAGCAAGTGCCAGAGGTCTTGGTTGACGACATCTTTGCCCGCCGAGGTTTTCCAGCCTTTGTTTTTCCAGCCTTGAATCCATTTGGTGATGCCGTTTTTGACATACTCACTATCGGTGTAAAGGGTGACTGGTTCGGTTTGACCGGAATTGCCAAAAAATTCCAGCGCAGCGACGGCAGCCTGCATTTCCATGCGGTTGTTGGTGCTTTCGGGTTCTGCACCTCCGAGTTCGTGACAGTTGCCGTCGGCGAAACAAACTACTGCGCCCCAGCCGCCTGGGCCTGGGTTGCCGGAACAAGCGCCGTCTGTGTACAAGCTTTTGATTGTGGGAGTTGTCATGGTCGAATTAATCTGTGATTTAGGGGGTTAAGTGTTTGCGGGTGCGATAATTGAGGTAAATTGCGATCGAACTTTGCCGCCATGAAAAATGCCAACTTAAAAATTAAAAAGGTCGGGCTATTTATTTGTCCGTTTTCTTTGTTAATTTTTAATACTTTCGCGCAAGCACAGCCAATAGTGCCTGCTGCAGACGGTACGGGCACTGCTGTCACCCGCACTGGCAACCGCTACGATATCAACGGCGGCAGTTTATCGGGAGACGGGGCGAATCTTTTTCACAGTTTTAGCCAGTTCGGCTTGAATGAAGGTCAAATTGCTAATTTTTTAACTAATTCGACGATCCAAAATATATTAACTCGAATTTCTGGCGATGCTTCGCGAATTAACGGTTTAATTACTGTCACGGGCGGCAATTCTAATCTATTTTTAATTAATCCTGCGGGAATTGTGTTTGGCCCGAATGCGAGTTTGAATGTGCCTGGGTCTTTCACTGCTACTACTGCTACTAATGTCGGTTTTGGTTCTAATTGGTTTAATGCTGCGGGTTTAAATAATTTTAGCGCGTTAGTTGGTACGCCAAATGCTTTTTATTTTGGTGTTCGACCGGGAAGTATTGTTAATGCTGGCAATTTGGCTGTGACGACCGGGCAAAATTTGAGTTTGCTAGGCGGTACGGTTGTGAGTACGGGGCAGTTGTCTGCCCCGGGCGGGAACATTACGGTTGCTGCGGTTCCGGGTGAGAATGTTTTGCGGATTAGTCAACCGGGGCATTTATTGAGTTTAGAAATAGCAAATGCAGCGGAATTTCGGAATTTCAAACAAAGTTTAAATCCTGTTTCTTTGCCAGAATTGCTGACAGGTACTGGGCAAAATCAAGCGGCGGGTGTTGCGGTTGCGGATGACGGTTCTGTGCGACTTGTAGCTTCTGGTTTGCAGGTGAATTCTGGGGATGTGTGGATCGCACCTAATGTATCTGGGCCGCTACAGTTGAATGCCGGAAGTGCGACAATCTCGGCTGCGGGAAATCTCTCGTTAGCGGGTGCTAGGCTGCAAACTACGGGAGATTTAAGCTTGCAGGCCCGGGATGCGGTGCGGGTTAGAGATAGCGCCGAGAATCCGTTTTTGGCGAGGGCTGGGGGTAATCTAGAGATTCGAGCCGATCGCACGATCGACATTCTGACTCAAAATGCGATCGGCGGTTCGTCTCTTCCCCCGCAATTCCAAAGCGGCGGGAATTTGAGTTTAATCAGCAATGGCATTATTTCGGGCGATTCTCACTTTATTTCGGGTGGCAATTTTTCGGTGCGGAATCTGTCTGGAATGCCGGGAAATTTTGTCAGTTTGTTTGACCCGATTATCAGTTCGGAAGAATCTGTTTTCTTTGGAGATTATAGGGGTACTTCGCTGAAAGTTGAGGCGAAGGGTAGCATTGTTGGAGAGAATATTACGATTACTGGCCCCGATCTTCTATTGCGTAGTGAAAATACGAGTACCGATCCAGATATTGCCATTTTAACAAACAGTCCGGCTTTGATTCTGCGGGCGGGAGTGCCAAATCTGGCAAATCCGGTTAATATTTCTGCTGATAGTTTGACCGAGGATGCAGCTTTCAGTTCGTCACCGATTTTTCGCCGAAGTTTGATTGCTGTGGAAAATATTTCTGCTGGCGGGCCGGTGATTTTGTCCGCGGGCGATGATGTGGTAACTAGAGATATTAACAGCGGTATAATTAGTCTCGAAAGCAGACAAGGGGCTGTGATAGTTGGCGGTAGATTGATATCAGGCTCGACAATTAATATTCAAGCTAATAACAATATTGTTTTGACAAGTGACATTTCTCCTGCTGATATCAACGGCAGTATTAGTCTGAATACTGTAAGGGGTAATATAGTAACGAGGTCGATCGATATTGGGACGAATGGGGCGATCGAACTTAGAGCTTTTGGCGATGTAAATTTTGGGATTTTGCAGGGCACTAAAGTTGATGTTACCAGTAACTCCGGGGAGTTGGGAGTTTTGAGCGATCGCAATACAATTGTCCCCAATACTGCACCAGTCAATATTACAGCCACCGAAAATATCACCTTGGCTGCTTCTCGCGATTTAACCGTAGGGGAGATCAGGGGTGCGGCTGTCAGCGCTACCAGCAGCAACGGGAGTGTCGCTACGGGGGCGATCGCGACTACCGGAGATGTCAGAATTGTAGCGGGAGGGCAAATCAACACTGCGGCAATTATTGTTAATCCTGCCGCCGCAAATCCAGTTAGTTCGATCGTTCCCACAGTCAATCTAGAGGCCCAAACTAATATTGGTGTTGCATCGATTAGTGCTCCCACCGCCACCATTGCTTTGAGAGCAACCAACAACTTAAATGCCGGAAATTTGCAGGGGGGAGCAGTGGATGTTACCAGCAGTAGGGGGAATATTACAACTGCCAATACTTCGTCAACGGGAAATATCAATTTACAAGCTGCAAGAAATGTGAATTCAGGAAATTTACAGGGAGTTGGAGTTGCTGTTAATAGTAATTCTGGAAGTATTCAGACTACTAATGCTACCGCAGCTAGAAATGTGAATTTGTCAGCATCTGGCGATGTGAATGCCGGAAATTTGCTGGGAGTTGCGGTTGATGTTAACAGCAGTGCGGGGAATGTCATAGTTGCTGACGTTGAAGCAACTGGAAATATCAATTTGAGAGCGGCGCAAAACGTGACTGCGGATAATTTGCAGGGAGTTGGAGTTAATTTAACTAGCACGGGAAATGTCAGCACTGGCAATATTAATGCTGCGGAAGTTGTGAGAATTTTAGCGGGGGGGCAAATCAGAACCGGGGCAATAAATGTTAATGTTTTTGGTAGAAATCGTACTCCGGCAGTAAATGTTAACGCTCAAAATGATATTAGCATTGCATCGGTGAATGCTCCGGGCGGTAGGGTTGAGATCGCGACTCCGGGTTTAGTGCGAGTGACGGGTACTTTTGACCAAAACGGAACTTCTGTTAGCATCTCGACTGTTGGGGGCACTCAACCGGGTACTGTGACGATCGCCCACGGGGGTGGCGATGTCAATCCGCCGACGGCTTTTGCGGTGGGAGATGCGAGGGCTAATGGGACTGCTGGGGCGATCGCCAGTAATGCTTTGGGTACGATTACTCAGGGACAATCTTTCATAAATTCTTACACTCAGGGTAATAGTGCGATCGTCACTACCAACCAACCAACTAATCCAACTAATCCAACTAATCCAGACAATCCAACTAATCCAACTAATCCAGACAATCCAACTAATCCAGACAATCCAACTAATCCAGACAATCCCAACAATCCCAACAATCCCAACAATCCCAACAATCCCAACAATCCCAACAATCCCAACAATCCCAACAATCCCAACAATCCCAACAATCCCAACAATCCCAACAATCCCAACAATCCGCCAACATCGCCAGGCGCTAGATTTCCATTAGATAGAGGGCGGGTTTTTCCCGAACCCAACCAACCCTTTAACCGCGAACAGCAGCAGAACCAAAACAGAATATCGCGAGATATCGGAAAACCCGGAGAAAGGATGCCGCCCGAAAGAATGCAACCTCCCAGAGGAATGAGAAATTTCATCGGTGGAAATGCCAGAGATTCAGTTTTTCAGTCAGCATTTCGCAGCGACATCACTAAGAACTTTGATGCAGGCAAACTATCGGCAGCTTTGTCTCTGCTGGACAAATCTTTCAGCCAAGAATACCAGGAATATTTCGGATTAAACCTCAGCGACGAACTAATCTCTCCAGATGAAATCAAAAAACAATTAGTATCTATTGGGGCAGAAACTGGCACGAAACCCAGCTTAATTTATCTGTTCTCGCAACCGGAAAAATTAAATTTAATGTTGGTAGATTCTTGCGGTGCAGTGGTTCACAAAAGCGTGCCGTCAGCGAATCGGGAAGAACTGCTGAAAGTTGTAACTACGTTCAGGAATGAGATTACCAAACCGGGCGTGCGGGGTACTACGAGTTATCTACCATCTTCCCAACAGCTTTATAAGTGGATGATTGAGCCTTTAGAGGATAATTTAAAGAAGTGCGAAACTGATACTATTTCCTTTGTGGTCGATCGGGGTTTGAGAGGAATGCCCTTTGCTGCTTTGCACGACGGGAAGCAATTTTTGGTAGAAAAGTATAATCTCAGCTTAATGCCCAGCATTAATTTAACAGATATTCGCTACATAGATATCAGAGAGTCGCAAGTTTTAGCAATGGGTGCGTCGCAATTTTCCGAGTTAAAACCTTTGCCGGCGGTTCCTGCTGAAATAGCCGCTATTTCGGGATTGTGGCCCGGAGGAATTAGTGTTTTGAATGAGGGTTTCACCTACGATAATTTGAAGCGACAGCATCAAAGCCGACCTTTTGGGATTATTCACTTAGCTACTCACGGCGAATTTCGGCCGGGAGCACCGGAGAATTCTTTTATTCAGTTGTGGGATAGTCGGTTGAGACTAAATCAATTGCCAGATTTGAAATTGAATAATCCCCAGGTGAATATGTTAGTTTTAAGTGCTTGTCGAACTGCTGTGGGAGATGCACAGGCGGAGTTAGGTTTTGGGGGATTGGCGCTGCAAGCGGGGGTGCAAACGGCTGTGGGGAGTTTGTGGTATGTTTCGGATGAAGGTACTTTGGGATTGATGAGTGAGTTTTACCAGCAGTTGAAGACGGCGCGAATTAAGGGGGCGGCGCTGCGAGAAGCGCAAATTTCGATGTTGCGAGGAGATGTGCGTTTGGAGGGCGGCAGATTGCGAGGTTCGAGTCGAGGTGATGGCGTTAAGTTGCCGGATTCGCTGCAAGGATTTGCAGATTTAAAGTTGTCGCATCCTTATTATTGGTCGGCTTTTGTGATGATTGGAAGTCCTTGGTAAGTAGACTAAACTAAATAGGATATAATTAAACTATTGGTTTTTGCCAGACATAAAAGGCATCGACTGTAGACAATTCCTCATCAGAATATTTGGTTAGTTCACCTCTAATATCGATCGTCAAATCTTGTTCGGAACCATAAGATTCGAGAAATTCCTCGCAACCTGTGGATTCTTGTTCAAAAAGCGATCGCCACTGAGACAGCCGCCACTCATTCAAATACGAACTTGGTTCGATAGAATCGCTGGTTGATGCGCGCAGATGTGCCCATAAAGGCAGCGGAAAACCAGTAAAAGCACGGAGGTCGTGATGTCCGCTATTTGAGGTATATAAATGAATGCCGATGTACAATACTCCCCCGGGTCGCAGTGATTTAATCGCGTTTTGTAGAGCAATTTTAGGGTCGCTCAAATGCTCGAAAGTTGACCAAGAAACTACGACATCATAAGCTTCTGGCTTGGGAGTTGCTTGGCAGATATCTCCTTGGATAAAAGTAGGGTTGGGCAACTTGGTAATTCCGAGTGCTTTTTGCCAAGCAAGCTGTTTTGTGCGATCGACCAATAGCAGTTTGCGTCCTAAAGTTTTCGCCAATCGCCCGAAGCCATTGTCTTGGAACATTCGCAGATAACTTCCCACATCGAAACCGCAAGGAATCACATCTAGGTCGATCGCAGTGACTTGATTATTGATCCCGAAATAGCGAGCACGTTCCATCTGCTGTCCGCCACCTATTTCCAGAATATCGAGTTGACGAACCGGTTTCCCGAGACGTTGAGAAATCCGCTGTTCGTCTCGGTGAATGCGCTGTAGGGCCACAGCTACGGCACGATCCGTTTTCGTTCGTTCACGCAGTGCGTGTACCACCTCTCTAAAGGCGTTAATTACTCCGAAATTTGCATAAGTTTGGAGATTGTATGGTTTTGACATCAAAATTTTTTCCTATAGCCTGATTGGGACTTTAGCAAGTGTAGATCGCGATCGATCGCATTTAGGAAAATAAGCCAGAGCGATCGAGTTTTTTAGTTACTCTTTGAGTTGGATTACATTTGCTCCTGTAGCGGTTTCAGTATCATGAACTTTCCCACAGGTGTGGTTTAGCAAGCAAATTTACCGCTCGCTAGGAGCAAGATCCAGGCAATTATCAACCATCGGTTGGCGCTGCTTCTCCTCAATCTGTAATTGCCAAATTTTATCAATACTATTAAACTTGAAAGACTGAATCATTCGCTCAAATTTAGAATGGGTTTTGTGTAGATTCACATAACTTGTGAAGGAACGAAAAAGATTCATCTTAAGCTTAGGATGCTGCGGATCGAATTCCCGAGGATGTAGGTAAACTAAAGCAGGTTTTCCTTGATTGTTGAGTTGCTCAATCCCAGCAGCGATCGCAGCATAGGGTGCGAGGCGAAAGTAACCACCTCCAAACAAATACACTTTTTTATTGAAGAGTGTAGTAGGAGTTACTGGAATTTCCAGAATTTTGTTTCCTTGGGTAGTGGTAAGCCATACTGCTTCTCCAGAAAATCCAGGCAACCCACCATGATTTCTGTTCATGGGAAATATAGAAGCATCATATTGCAAACCTAATTCTACCAGAATATCTAATGCCCAGAGAGATGAATTAGCGATCGAAAAACCGGGAGCACGATATCCCAAAATCGGTCGCGAAGTAATGCGTTCCAGCACATCGAGAGAGCGAGCTACATCTCGGCGAAATTCGTTGGGAGTTAAGTTGTAAATTAGTTCATGGCTGTACCCATGTGTAGCAATTTCATGACCTTGCCTTGCAATTTCTCGGACTAAATCTGGAAAATGTTCGGCTACCCATCCCAGGACAAAAAATGTTCCTTTGGTATGATGTTTGTGGAGCAGATCCAAAATCACCTGCGTGTTTTTGGCAACTGTACTTTCAAGTTTGTGCCAGTCTTCCAGGCTTGGCATTGAATCAATATCTAAAATGTGGAACCAATCTTCGATATCGATTGTCAGGACATTTTCTACAGGAGTTTTCGGGATATTTTCTAATGGGTGTAACATCTTCTTTTCCTGAGTGTAAGTTTACTAATCGGTAAAAGGGTTTTGATAAATGTTGATTTTCTGTTTAAAAGCCAGCCCTAAAAAAGGCGGATCGTTGATTAAATATCGTTTCCAAAGTCGTCCGGGCTCACTGAACAATCTGTAGGGAGTTTCAAGTCCGGCATTGCTCATCCATTTGGGTGCTCTTTTCTTGTAACCAGCTTCAAAGTCAATGGTGGCACCTATAGCTAAAAATATTTTGATGCTTTTTAGCTGTTCTCTATATTTGATAATCCATTTTTCTTGCTTGGGCGCACCAACTCCTACTGCTAATACATTCGCACCCGATTTTTTAATTAAATCGACGATTGCAACGCCTTCCTCTTCATTTTTTTCAAACCCAAAGGATGGCGAATGTGTACCCACTACAATCTCTCTTCCAACTTTAATATTGATATTTTCCCGAGCTTTGTCAGCGACTCCTGGGGCTGCTCCCAACAAAAATATTTTGATATTTGGGTTGTATTTATGATACTGATAGAAGGTTGGCAAAAAATCGGAACCTGAAATCTTTTCTGTGACGGGTGTTCCTAATAAATTCAAGCAATACATTAATATTTGTCCGTCACAAACTCTGTAGTCTGCAAGTTGATAAGCATTGTAGAAGTCTCGATCTTTTTGCAGGATCATTAGATGATCTACATTTGGGGTGAAAACAATACCACCTTTTTCGTCAAGTTGCTGCAACAATTCTAATGTCGATAAATTATCAATAAAAATATTTAGAACTTTAATTTTTTCCATATTTTTGCGATCCCTGTAACTAAAACAATGTAATAATCGAGAAGCTTACTTAAACATTGCTTGGGTTTTCGATCATTTTAAGATAATTGATGATTAAGTTCCTGCCCCAATATCTTAAAGCATTGTTGTTAGTAATCGCATTCGTAATCGCGAGGCTTCATCAAATCTTTAAAATATGAGTATGATTAGAAATAGTTATTGAAAACTTTAGGGAGATTAATAAAAAGTATCAATAACTTAAAAAATATGGTTTTACCATTAAGTATTGGTAACATTTTGTCGCTTTTAACACTCTTTAGTCTCATTTTTGTTCAAAAATGACCAACTTTCCGTAACTTAAACGGATCTAATTGGGGAATCGATGCATAATTTACTTTATCAAATCTTTATAAAAGATTGGTACAAATACTTACTAAGGATGGGGATCTTCTCAAAACTTATATTCTGAATACTTATACTGAAGCGAGTTATTACAAAAACTTAACACGCCCAATCATAGTTGTTGTAACATCTATGATGTAAAATGCACTTATTGCGAGTGAAATTTCCAACACTCTCGCGCAATTTCCCAATCCTCCTGCGTGTGAATTACCAAAACTCTCACCGCTGAATCAGTCGCTGCAATATCTGCATCGCCCTGCACTTGTTGATTCTTCTCCCCATCCAATTTTAAACCCATAAATCCAAAAGTTTCGCAAGCACCCGATCGCACAACCGCAGAATTTTCGCCAACACCCGCCGTAAAAATCAAAGCATCCAACCCTCCCAAACTCGCCAGCATCGCCCCAATTCCCGCGCGCAAACGGTGAATGTAAATATCCAATGCAAGTTGAGCTCTTTCATTACCTTGGGTAATAGCCTCGACAATCTGCCGCATATCGCCAGATACCCCAGAAATCCCTTTCAAACCGGAATTCCGATTCAGAATATTATCGAGTTTTTCAGCAGTTAAATCCGATCGCCTTAACAGATGAATTATGATACCAGGATCGATCGAGCCCGATCGACTTCCCATCATCAATCCTTCCAAAGGCGTAAATCCCATCGTCGTATCCACACTCACCCCGTCGCGAATAGCAGCCAGAGAGCATCCGTTGCCCAAATGACAGCTAATCAAGCGCAAATCTGTCAAATCTCGGTTCAGAATTTCCGCAGCCCTGCGCGCGCAATATTGATGGCTAATCCCGTGAAAACCGTAGCGCCGAATCCCGTTTTCCAGCCATTCGTAGGGGCCTGGATACACAAAGGCGGCGGGTGGCAATTGTGCGTGAAAAGCTGTATCAAAAACTGCTATTTGCGGTACATTTGAGAGGATATTCTCGATCGCCTGAATGCCTTCGAGATTCACGGGATTGTGTACGGGGGCGAAAACAGCTAAACGGGCGATCGTCTCTTTAACATCCGGCGAAATCAACGTACTTTGCTGATAGTCTTGTCCGCCATGTACGACGCGGTGCCCGACAATATCAATCTCGTTTAAATCATTAATAGTTTGAGTTTTGCCCTTCCAAAGAGTCTCCAGCATTCGAGAAATAACATCCGTGCGAGACTCCGATGCAAACTCCTCCTCAAACTGAGTACCTTTTGCTGTTGTTACTTTCAACTCTGATACACCCTGCTGGTGAGTCCAATCGATTTTAGCTGACCATAGAGGTTGCAAAGGTCGATCGGGCAAAACATCATTTAACTCATAAAGACAGCTCTTTTGACTGCTAGAACCCGCATTGAGTACCAATATTTTCATCGCTAAACCTCAAGTACCGGGTAAATTGCGGAGATTTTCATCCATGTACGATCGATCGCCCAAAACCTCCAGCATAGGCCCGCGCACATCAAACTTGACAATACTAACAGAAGCTGCTAAAGCGGCAATACGATTGCGATAACTTCCGAGATCTATCCCCAACAAACCGCACAAAATAATCCGAATAGTCGCCTTGTGGGAAACCACCAAAACATTACCATTTTTGTACTTTTCCTGAATTTCTGCAATAACTAAAGAAGCCCTACTCGCAATTTGCACAGAAGTTTCGCCACCATTTGGTGCATTCCAAGCAGGTTCAGTCAGCCAGTTAATATAATCTTCAGCATATTCTTGTTTGACAGCTTCTAAGGTTTTGCCTTCCCACTCACCGTACTTAATTTCCTTCAGCCCGTCGCGCAACTGCATTTCAATCCCAATTTTATCGCACAAAGGTGTTGCAGTTGCGATCGTGCGTTTCATCGGGCTAACATAAACAGCATCCCAAGGCAATTTCGCGTAAGTTGTGGCAAATTGTTCTGCCATTTGAGTACCTTCGGCTGTTAATTCTGGATCGAGGTCGCCGCAGAAGCCGCCTGTTTTGCTGTAAACTGTTTCACCGTGGCGTAGAAAGTAGATTTTTAAGCTCATAAATTCCTTAATTGTAACAGTTTACTCTTCAGTCCGCGAAGGCGGACTTCGTTCGTGTAGAAGCGGTTTCAACCGCCGATTATTTCTTTTGTTTTCTCATATTAACAAAAGAGTTTAAAAAACTCCTTCAAATCATCAAGAGCAGGATTATTCCAATCCCAAATATCTTTTTTATGTTCCATAACATAATCAAACTTAGACATACTGCATTTACTTCCAGCTTGTTTTTGTTCCTGCTTTGAGCAAGTATCAAATCTAATATAGTTGCTAATCCAGAATTTATCAAACTCTTTCTGGTTGATTTTTTTTCCCTGGCTTTCTAGGCAAATTTTCCAGCTATCCAAACAATCAGCATAGGTCGAATCTTTAGCCTTGATTGCCTTTAAAAGCGTTTCCAGTTCGCCTTTACCTCCAACATTTGTAAAGTAACAAGCCAATTTTGCATTTGTTCCATAATTTGTACAAATATCGATAAATTGTTTAGTGCTTGACAAAGTTTCAGATTCAAATACTTGTTTTATACATCTATCTACGAATTGCAGCCGCTGTTGCTCTGAATCATTATCAATATCGATAATAATTCCAATCTTTTCGATATCTTTTTGATCAATCTTTCTTTCTAAATTTTTTAAAGCTTTGATTAACTCTGTTTCGCTCAAGCCTTCCAAACTTTTATAATCATCTATATAAATAGGTGATGGTATCTGGATATCGCAGTTTAGTTTCTCAACCATTGCCTGCATGAAAATTCTATCATTTTTACTTTCTACTATGAGAATATTACTCACCTCTCACTCCTTCTTGATGCTCAATGGCATAACTAAGAGTTTCCAAATCGAGCCGACTTCCGATTATTTGATTTGTTTTGAGTTTCCTTGCTAGTTCAAAATATGCACTGCTGCATTCTTTATTTAGTTCCAAACCCACATCAGCAAATGCTTGAAGCATCTCTAAACTGTGAGTTGTCGCAAAAATCTGGGTATCCAGTTCAACCGCCAACCGAAATAACACTCTCCAAAAATTCCGCTGGTTTGTATGGTGAATACCATTCTCTATTTCATCAATTAGCAGTATTTTGTGTTCGCTGTTTACCAGTTTAAGAATAATTTCTGCAACTCGGTTCATGGCATCTCCAAACAATGAGAGAGGCAAACGTTTTTCGCCTTTTCTTCTCAAGTATAGCGTGGGTTCCCCAATTGAAAAACTCTCTACTGATTCGATCGCCGGATCGATAACTTGAAAAGCTTTCAAAACTTCGCTACCTTTGTCATTCAAACGCGCCAGATCAAACTCTTCCGTAAGATCGGCTCCAGAAGACCTCATACAAGATGCAATAAAAAGCAATTTAGCCAATTCATTGCTTTGAGACATTAAGGTTGTTGAAGTAGCTATTGCAGGTGAACTAACTGTTTCTTTATTGTCTCGATTTAACTTGATATTTAGGACTAACAGATCATCTTTGTACTGCAAAAATGACTGTCTTAACCTTTCTACATTTTGGTCGGAAAAAATATTGTCCACATTTCCAGATTCATCTAGCCAAATTTCTGTTTTATTTACGAAATTACTATCATCTTTTCCATGAATTACTATAATAGCATCTTTGTTGAGAGAATAAAAAAAGTTGTCCCATCCTCTCTTGTCTATTGATTTTGAAGATTCCATTCTAAGAGTATTTAATCCGGCTATACTTCCAGCATTTTGAGCAACATTCAGAAAAAGTGCTTCTAGCAATGCTGTCTTGCCAGCATTGTTTTTGCCGCCGATTAAATTGATTCTTTCAAACCCAGAAATTTTGATTTGCTCAAAACACCTAAAATTTTGGATTTCTATTTCTTTAAGCATTACCGATCCTTTTAAATTGATATAAATTATCTGCGTTAATCTGTGTTTATCTGCCTATATCTGCGGTTAAAAAAAGAGAATTTTGCAACCGCAGATGACAATGGATGAACGCCGATTCACGCAGATAAAGAGAAGCCGCGTTTACCCCGGTGCACCCGATCGCACACCTTGATCTCCCGTCACCTCCGAACCTTTAGTTTCCTTCGGCGTTTCAGACGAAACAGCGCCACCGTGCGGCCACTTCCAGTCGCGGATTTCCGGCATATCATCGCCATGTCTGGTGATATACTGCCTGTGCTCGATCAGCTTGTCTCGCAGCGCCTGTTTCCCATAAGCCGCAGCATAACTCAGTTTCGGCACGCGATCGATCACATCACCAACTAAATGGAAGCGATCGAGATCGTTCATCACCACCATATCAAACGGCGTCGTAGTCGTACCCTCCTCCTTATAACCGCGAACATGAATATTCGGGTGATTTGTCCGCCGGTAAGTCAATCGGTGAATCAACCAAGGATAGCCGTGAAAAGCAAAAATCACAGGCTTATCCGCAGTGAACAAAGCATCAAAATCCTTGTCAGACAAACCGTGAGGATGTTCTGTCGAAGGCTGAAGCGTCATCAAATCCACCACATTCACCACCCGCACTTTTAACTCAGGATAATCTCGACGCAGAATGTCAACAGCAGCCAAAGTTTCCAGCGTCGGAACATCACCCGCGCAAGCCATTACCACATCCGGTTCGCCACCTTTATCATTGCTAGCCCACTCCCAAATACCGATGCCGATCGTACAGTGTTTAATCGCAGCATCCATGTCCAAATATTGCAAAGCCGGCTGCTTCCCAGCAATAATCACATTCACATAATTGCGACTGCGGAGACAGTGGTCAGTTACTGACAGCAAAGTGTTCGCATCCGGCGGCAAATATATCCGCACAACCTCCGCTTTCTTGTTAATTACGTGGTCGATAAAACCCGGATCTTGGTGCGAAAAACCGTTGTGATCTTGCCGCCAAACGTGAGAAGTTAAGAGGTAGTTGAGAGATGCGATCGGTCTCCGCCAAGGAATATCGCGAGTAGTTTTCAACCACTTGGCGTGTTGGTTGAACATCGAATCAATGATGTGAATAAATGCCTCGTAGCAGGAGAAAAATCCGTGCCTTCCTGTTAGCAAATAGCCTTCCAGCCAACCCTGACAAAGATGTTCGCTGAGGACTTCCATCACGCGCCCGTCGGGAGAAAGGTGCTCGTCATCCTCTGGCAAAATACTACCAGTCCACGCACGACCAGTCACATCAAATACCGGATCGAGGCGGTTTGAGGCAGTTTCGTCCGGCCCGACAATGCGGAAATTGGCGTTTTCCTGATTGAGTTTCATCACATCCCGCAGGAATCGACCAGTAACGCGGGTTGCTTCTGCCATTACAGTGCCTGGTTTTTGCACGTCAACGGCGTAGTCGGCAAATTCTGGCATTTTCAAGTCTTTCAGCAGCAGACCGCCGTTAGCGTGCGGATTTGCCCCCATCCGTCGATCGCCCTTTGGTGCAAGTTCCGCCAATTCTGCAATCAGTTTACCGTTGCTGTCAAACAGTTCTTCGGGCTTGTAGCTTTTCATCCAATCTTCCAGGAGTTCGACGTGTCCTGGTTTAGAAGCCATTTCAGCTAATGGAACTTGGTGCGATCGCCACGAACCCTCAGTTTTCTTCCCATCAACTTCCTTCGGCCCCGTCCAACCCTTGGGGCTTTTAAGTACAATCATCGGCCACTGAGGGCGATCGGAATAGCCCTCAGTCCGGGCTTTCTCCTGAATCGCCTTAATTTCGCCGATCGCCATATCCATCGTTGCAGCCATCAACTGGTGCATCGTTTCCGGGTCAGAACCTTCCACCCAATAAGGCTTGTAGCCGTAACCGACCATCAAACTTTCCAATTCCTCGCGGGGAATGCGGGCCAACACGGTAGGATTGGCAATTTTGTAGCCATTCAAGTGCAAAATCGGCAACACGGCCCCATCTCGAACCGGGTTGAGAAACTTGTTAGAATGCCAGCTAGCAGCCAGCGGGCCGGTTTCCGCTTCCCCGTCGCCGACAACCGCCGCCACAATCAAATCGGGATTATCAAAAGCCGCCCCGTAAGCGTGGACAAGGGCGTAGCCAAGTTCGCCACCTTCGTGAATCGAACCCGGAGTTTCCGGCGCGACGTGGCTGGGAATACCGCCGGGAAAGGAGAACTGTTTGAACAGCCGTTGAATTCCCTCTTCATCTTGGGAAATGTTCGAGTAATATTCGGTGTAAGTTCCTTCGAGATAGGTGTTAGCCACCAAGCCTGGCCCGCCGTGTCCAGGGCCTGCGATGTAGATAGCGTTTAAGTCCTGCGCTTTGATGAGGCGGTTGAGGTGCACGTAGATGAAGTTGAGGCCTGGAGTGGTGCCCCAATGTCCGAGGAGTCTGGGTTTGACGTGTTCGAGTTTGAGGGGTTCTTTGAGTAGCGGATTGTCGAGGAGATAGATTTGTCCGACAGAAAGGTAATTTGCCGCCCGCCAGTAAGCGTTCATTTTGCGGAGTTCTGAATCGGAAAGCGGCTTTAATTGGGGAATTTCGGTCGTTCCTAGCATCATAAGCGATTCAATCCTGAGTTTTGGTTGTTTTTTGGTTAACTTTGTTTTGAAGTTCTATCGAGGCCTAGAAACCGGGTTTTTTACGAAAATACTTGGTTACAACCCGCAGATTCGGGGGGAAACCCGGCTTCTTTATCGGAGTGCGTAATTTATGTTCGCTCCATCTTTCACAAGCAAACAATTGAATTGTATACCAGTTTCATCTAAATCCAAGTTTAAATCAAGGTTAATTTTTGGATGATAAGCTGGCAATTTTGATCGAGAGCCTTGGACAATAAAAAGATACTTCTCTAGGTAGATGTGAGAATAATTTATATTAGATATGAAAATTTTTAATTGTGGAGCTATAATGAAAAAGTTAAACATTAAATCCGAAGGGAGCCTTAATGCTACCTATTAAGAAAAAACTTGTCACCGATGAAGCAATGCGTCCAGTTGCAGTGCTGATTGATTATGAGGACTGGCAGAAAATTGAGCAACTGTTAGAGACTCTGATAATTCAAAAGACAGAAAAGAGTAATTTAGCCAAGTATGCGGGTGTCATTAAACTAACTCAAGACCCGTTAGAGTATCAGAAACAAATTAGGGAGGAGTGGGATTGAGTCAAGCTTTAATTGTGTTAGATACCAATGTAGCTTTGTACTACTTGGGCGGTCGCTTAATAAATCCATTACCAGCAGGACAATATTTTGTTTCTGTGATAACTGAGATAGAATTATTATCTTATCCTAGTCTCAGTTCCGATCAAGAGGTACTGATTCGTGATTTTTTGACTAATGTTACGGTGGTTGGGCTGGATAGTAATATCAAGGATTTGGCGATCGTATTGCGGAAAACTTACAGGCTCAAACTTCCCGATGCCGTAGTTGCAGCAACAGCCAAGTTTCTCAATGCAATGCTGTTGACGAATGATATCAAACTGACTAATTTAACAGAGATTAATACGGAGTCAGTGCAAATTTTGTAAAAAAGGGCGATCGCACTTTCATCGAGGTATTGGCAAAAGTGCGATCGCTGCTCACAGCACCAATTCCCTCACAATTGCACCTTCGGAAATGCTCAATTCATCTGCCATCGGCTCCAAGTAAAGTTCGATCGCTTCTTGAATATTTGCTAACGCTTCGTCAATCGTTTCCCCTTCACTGATGCAGCCTGACAGTGAGGGAACATAAACGGTATATCCACCTTCGTCACTGGGTTCTAATACGACTTTGATGTTCATAATTTCGGTGTCGCGAGCGCTGACTTTTCTATTATAGATGATTTCGGGCGATCGCACTATAATAGCAAATAGCTACATAATTCAGAAATCACATAGATTCTATGACAATCCCAGAATTAGAAGCACAACTTTTGGCCTTAACGCCGATCGACAAAGCTGAGGCCATCAGCATCTTAACCCAGAGTCTCAAAAACAGCGGCCGCCCGATTACAAAAACTCCCGGCGTGATGGGCGGCGATGCTTGTATTGACAACACTCGCATTCCCGTTTGGTTGCTCACCAGCTATCGCAATGACGGCGCTACCGATGCTTTTATCCTAGACTGCTATCCCCATCTCAGTGCTGCTGATTTAGTAAATGTTTGGGCTTATAGTGAAGCTTATTCAGACGAAATTGAGTCAGCAATTCGACAGCAAGATGATGCTGACGACATCTTAGATACACCTGAAAATATTCAATAAACCTATGGCACGTATCTATGCAGACGAACACTTTCCCCGACAAGTCGTGCAAAATCTGCGGTCTTTGGGACATGATGTCCTGACTGTTCAAGAAGCAGGAAATGCTGGACTACCTGATGAGGATGTATTAGCATTTGCGATCGTTGAAAATCGGGCTGTTTTGACCGTCAATCGGCGCGATTTTTTTTTAACTGCACAAGCTACAACCTGACCATTACGGTATTATTGCCTGCACGCGAGATGACAATATTGCTAGACTGACTGCCAATATTCATGATGCAATATCTACTGCTGAGACACTGACGGGAAAAGTGATTCGTGTCTATCGATTGGGGCAGCCGTCCATATCTTAATTGAATTCAATAAACTTTATGGCTGATTTTATCAAAGCCAATTTTAAGGACTGAAGTCCTTACTACAAACCGATTTTTGCAATTTTGTCTCATATTTTACAAAAGAAACCCGGTTTCATCAAGAAACCGGGTTTTTAAGTAGCTCACTGAAAAGCCAAACCTCTAAATTAAAGTGATGTTAGCACTCACAAAACTGCCAAAAAGCCGATCGGGCTTTACCAAATTAACAACCGCCAAAACTTCATCGGAATCAGCAACTCGAATCACGGTGTTGCAACCGACAGCCTCCAAACGCAAGCTAGCAAACGTCAAACCTCCAGTAAGTCCGATCGTATCAACCCCAATCTCGAAATCTGTAATCAAATCCGCAAGAGCTACATCCGTCACAGCCCCATTTGGTCGCAACAGAAACAAGTCACTCCCAAAACCGCCAATCAAAGTATCTTGGTCTAAATCGCCGCTCAGCGTATCATTTCCTGCCCCGCCGAAGAGCAAATCCAACCCTTTCCCCCCGAACAGAAGATCGTCACCATTGTCACCAGTGACAGTATCATTATTTAGATCGCCCCGGAGTCGATCGTTCCCATCACGGCCGACAACAAAATCGTCATCCTTGCCACCAAAAATCACATCATCACCAGCAGCACCATCGATAGTATCACTGCCGGGATTGCCAAAAATTCGATCGCTCCCATCACCTCCAAACAAACTATCAGAACCATCAAAACCAAACACCGTATCATTACCTCTACCGCCATTGATATTATCTCCACCGCTAGTACCAAGCAGCGAATCATCCCCTGACTTTTGAAAATCCCGCATCGGCCCAGGTTCCAACACAGGCATCGGTATAACTACGGGACTCGGGCATGATTCGGTTACAGAAGTTATTGGTATCGGATTTGGTGTCGGATTTGGTGTCGGATTTACCACAAGCACAGGCGTCGGCGCAGTTACCACAGGCGTCGGCGTAGTTACCACAGGAACCAGTGCAGGTGTTGGAGTAGGCGCAGGTGGAGTCGGTGCAGTCACCACAGGCGTTGGCGTCGGTGCAACTGGAGCTGCCGGCTTCGGAGGTAGCGGTGTTGGGGCAGTCAGTAGAGGCGAAGTAGCAAAACTGCTGAAAATTTGCGTACTGCTGAAATTGCCCAAGTTTTGGATGACGCCAATACCAGGAGTAGTCCCAGTCGGCGTAGCAAAAAAGTCCACAATCTCCACATCTAGACCATTAAGCACACCATCTTGGTTTAAATCAATCACCAAACTCGTGCCATCTCGTCCCAAGCCAGTCTTTCCAGCGACCAAATTAAGTGAAAGCGTTACTCCTGGAATGCTGAGGGAATTGATGCCACCCGTATCTGAAATGATGCTACCTTGAGCCGTTGTACCATCCAACTGATAAAAATCATTGCCCGCCCCTCCAACCAAGAAGTCAGCACCGCCACCACCTATCAGGGTATTATTGCCATCTCCTCCCAACATAAAATCATTGCCCAAGGCACCATTTAAGCAATCATCGCCAGCATCCCCGAACATAAAATCATTGCCCGCCCCCCCATTCAGGATGTCTTTGCCATCACCACCTAACAAGAAGTCATTGCCATCGCCACCAGACAGGAAGTCATCGCCAGCCAAACCATTTAAATAATTAGGGCCAGTATTCCCCGTCAGAGAATCATTGCCACTGCCGCCTTCAATGTCTTCAATATTAATCAGAGTGTCGGTTCCCTCTCCCGTTGCCGTCCCAGTGGTCAGATTAGCGACTACCGAGCCAGTTACACGCCTGTAAGAAACCAGGTCAACACCCTCTCCACCGTCAATTGTGTCATTCCCAGCTTCCCCAGACAAGAAATCGTCGCCCAATCCGGCACTGAGCAAGTCATTGCCATCATCACCAAACAGGAAGTCATCCCCAGCCAATCCCGACAGAGAGTCATCCCCAGCCAAACCATCTAGGAAATTAGAGCTAGCATTTCCAGTCAGAGAGTCTTTGCCACTGCCGCCTTGAATGCCTTCAATACCGATGAGAGTGTCGGTTCCCTCTCCCGTTGCTATTCCTGTTACCAGATTTACCAGCACTGGAGTTGTCGCTGCGCCATAGGAAACAAAGTCAAAACCGTCTCCGCCGTCAATCAAATCGCTGCCAGAACCTCCAGCCAGAAAATCGATGCCGAGTCCCCCTTTGAGAGTGTCATCGCCATTATCGCCGAAGAGCAAATCGCTGCCATCCCCGCCATCAATGGAGTCTTTGCCAAAACCCCCAATTATGAAATCCTCACCCAATCCGCCTAGAAGGGTACTAGATTTGTTGGCACCCGTGAGAGTCTCAGCGCTGATGAGAGTATCATCCCCTGCGTCGCCAAGCATGAGGTCGTTACCGCCTATACTGCCAACAAAATCATTGCCTTCACCGCCACTGAGAGTCGAATTGCCGAGTCCGTCAAACAGGGTATCATCGCCAAGCCCGCCGAGGAGCGAGTTATTGCCCTCATCGTCGAAAAGAAGGTCTTTACCTGCAAGGGCGACGAGGGTGTCATTTCCTGCCGCTCCGAATATGGTGTCATTGTTTGCAGTTCCTGTGAGTAAAGTGTCATTGTTATTGGGCGCAAAAATAAGTGCCATAATTGCATCTCCTGATGTTATGTTTTTTCGAGCTTTCTACGTGAAAACTCGTAGCTAACATCATTCAATAATCGTTTTTAAAAGTCAATTCATAAAAGTCATAACTTTAAAGTTATAAAAGTCATAAAAGTCATATTTGTAAATTTATATTTTAAGGTATAGACAAAAAAGCAAATGAATGCGTCCAAATGAGATGCACCCGAGCAAACTGCATATTTGTGGTAGATTTTTGAACAGGATCGACCAATTTTCTTTTCTAAATATTCGATCGCCCTTTGCAAAAATCCACTGAACCATAAACCCGTCCCAGCGGATGGTAAAATCAACATCCATGAGTGCAGCCAGTCAGGGAATGGTAAAAAATTATGTGCCTGAAGCGAGGGAATGTTCTGCGCGATCGCTACCAAATTATCAATCAATTAGGTTGCGGAGGGTTTGCGACAACCTATACAGCTAACGACGCTTTAGGCAACCCCCAAAATTCCATGTGCGTCGTTAAGGAAATCCCGCAGCCTCAATCGAACAATCCGCAAGTTTTGCAGCCGCAGGTTTAAAGTGCGATCGATAATAGTAAATAGCTATAGCACTTCTCAGTAAAATGAGGTAATTAATAATTTAGTATCTTCCGCCCAGCGACAGCGTAAAAATTGATCGATCGCGTCCAGGACTATAATTACTGGCTGACGTAAATCACTTACTTGAGAATCACTATAATAGCAAATAGATACCTAATTCATAAATCAAATAATCTCTATCACAATCCAAGAATTAGAAGTACAACTTTTGGCTTTAACGCCGATCGACAAAGCTGAGGCCATCAGCATCTTAACCCAGAGTTTGAAAAACAGCGGCCGCCCGATCGCAAAAACTCCCGCTGTGATGGGCGGTGATGCTTGTATTGACAACACTCGCATTCCCGTTTGGTTACTCGCCAGCTATCGAAATGACGGCGCTACCGATGCTTTTATCCTAGATTGCTATCCCCATCTCAGTGCTGCTGATTTAGTAAATGTTTGGGCTTATACTGAAGCTTATCCAGACGAAATTGAGTCAGCAATTCGACAGCAAGATGATGCTGACAAAATTTAGCGAGTAAAGTGAATTAGCTATTTAAGCCCTCAATAACTCGCTAAATCCTTATCTTTCCGACTGCTGCACCTCCAGCCAAGCCTGCAAATCCGCCATAGTAGCAAAATCCAACAGCGCCTCACTCAAATCTTCGAGCACTAGCAAGGGCAGATTGGCAAGGCGCGATCGCATTTCCTCAGAAAGTTCTTGCCGCAACCGACGGGTTAATTGTCGGACAATCAGGGCACAGGCTTCTGTCTGCCGTCCTTCCTGCCGTCCTTCCGCCTTAGCTTCTTGATAGAATCTCGTTTCCTGTAATGTAATTCCCAACATTGATTCCACCTCGGCTCGACTCAACGATGTAAATTTGTACGACAAAATAGTAGCTAATAGGTCTATTATGTCACGACCTGCTGCTGGTGGAACTTCTTGCTGCACTCGGCTCAGCAAATATCTTGCTTCTGCTGGTGCTTGAGTCTCCCCGACAGTCGTCAACACCATCAGCGCAATTCCTAAAGGCAAAGCGCGAATATCCCCCAACTCATCCAAGCATACTCGATGCACTTGATTGCTGTTGAGCAAAGCTCGATAAGGATAAACATCGCTTTGTTCGACACTGCGTGATGGATAAATCACTACAGCTTGCCAATCCCTGTAGCGACTGCGATTGCGGTAAAAGTATAAAAACGATTCGCCAAACAATCGTTCGTAAAGCTGTTCGTCTTTCTGAAACTGAACTTCACAAAAATAGACAATGCCCGGTTCTTCAGATTCTGGGGGCAAAAATACGCCGTCAATTTCAAATTTAGGTTCTTTGACTGCAACCGAGTCAAAGCGATAATTGGCAGCATTTGCTGGAGTTGTCGCCAGTAGATCGAACAGCAAAGTGGGCGCTTGTCCGAACAGTTTGTAGAAAATTGAATCCCGCCGCATGAAAGATGTGCAAAGAAAGAGAGACAAATTAATATTACTGCATAAGTGTGGGCAATTTACGGTATAGTATGCTTTCTATTTCTGGATTACCGCAGTTTTTTAGTTTGGTCAATCGCGCATATCGTCTTTTTGGTGGCTAAGGAGATTTTAGACCAAAGCGAGGTCAGAGATAGGGTGGGTGGTGCGATCGAACGCACAAATGATATAAAACTGAGTGATTTAACTCAAATTAATACTGAGTCAGTGCAAATTATGCAAAATAGAGCGATCGCACTTTCATCGAGATACTGAAAAAAGTGCGATCGCTCTTTTGTATGGGATAAAAAAAGCTTGCCTTTTTTATCTATTAATTATCTACCAACGACCTTCTGACTTTTGTTGAAACATACTTTTTGCAAGTTCCAGTATATCGTGGTAGCTCATGTAGTCTTCTAAGCGGTAATGTAGCTGTTGTCGCTCATTTTTAGTTAGCTTGAGTTTTGTAACCACTTGCTCTACTTTATCTTGTGCTGATTCACGATTCTCAGTGCGATCGTCTTTCATTGGCTTATTTGACATTTTATCTCTCCATTAATAAACAAAACTCAGGACAAATTACTGCACAATCCGATCCTATAACTCCTCTTCGTCTTTAGACCCACCAGAGCCAAAAAACTGATCGGCTGTAATGTTAGACTTGAATTTTTTACAACGATCTTTTATCAAATCTTCAAACGCTGCAAGCCTTCCCAGTTCTTGACCGCTACCAACTTTAACAGTAATCCCTTCGATTAAATCTCCCATTCTTATTTGTAACCGACCACAAAGACGCATCGCCTCTATTGTTTCAGGGTCATCACCACTGCTACCTCCGAAAATTATCGTTCTCATAATGCCTTGTTTGTGGGCAATATTTTCCTCTTCTGGTGTCAAAGTTATTTTGATATATGTTTCGTAATAAGCTCCTCCCAAAGGTCCTTTTTTCTCTGTACGGTCAGCGGAAAACTTCATAGTGAACTCCTTGTGAATAATTAACATTATGTTGTTGAATCAAAACAAATTTTTGAGACAGACAACTGTTTTGTATCTGCTCACACAGAAACTGGGATAGCAGTTGACTTATCCCAGAATGTACTCAATCAACCAACTACTTAATGCTTGGTTCTACCGTGTTGTCCACTATACTCAATACAAGTAATACAAGCCATAGCTGTTTGAGAAGAATTATCCCAAACCCAACCAACAGGTCTAGCGTTAGAAACTTCTGGTTCAGAAGCATGATGAAAAGATACTTGTAGATTATCCTCTACGGCTACTATCCCTGAAGGAAGCGGGGCAAAGTCACCTGTTTCTGGATCGTGCATATGTGGCATAAACACACCTAAACCATATTCAGATAACTTCTTCAACATCTCTTGCACTTCGGGTGTAGCAATTGCCTGTTGAGCTTTTTCAACTATTTCGTTCATTTCACTTCTCCTACACAAGGTTTCTGGTTTGTCCGCAAGTCTTCCGAGTGGCTAGAACCCATCGGAATCTGAATTTACATGATAATCGTATAACTATTGATTTATCGGATAGAGGTTTCTTAAGGAAAAATATAGGATTTCATTGTCCTTTACACGATTTCCTGATATGGCGTTCTCCCTTGGCAAGCGCCTCAAGGCTACCCGCGAAGCACTCGGATTAACCCAAGAGCAAGTTATTGAGCAGTTAGAGCTGCGCTACGGGATAACCCTGAGCCAACAAGCCATCTCGTGTATCGAAAACGGCAAGCGCAAAGTAGACGCCGAGAGGGAGTTACCCGCCTTCGCCGCCGTGTACGAAAAACCGATCGATTACTTCTACGAAACCCTGGAGTTGCCCGTCGCCACACCCCCAGTCGCACCCGCACCCAAGCGCCGCTCAACAGTCACCGTTGACATGGATGCTCTGACTCACCGCGATAAGCTAGAACTAGCAGCAGAATTAATTCACAACGTTTTGCAAGAAAATTAACTAATAGGAATTAAGTTAAGCTGATTATGTATTTTGATATTTTAGGAGAGCCTTTCCATAATCTAAAATCGAGCGCTCGATATTATAAATTTTGGCGAGGATCGCTAGAGGGAGGATGCCACCCTGCCTTAATCCATAAACGACGAGCTCTGATAATCGCTCCTTCATTATGATACCGATCGTTAAGGTCTAATCGATCGCAGGTTCCCCTACCTGTTGGAGTAATACCCATTATTTCTAAACCATCCGCAGACCAGGTAAAATGCTCAGACCATTGCTGTTGACGGGGGTTAAACAAAGTTACTTCTTGTTCTGTTTCTGGGTCAGTAGCAGTCACAAAATTATAGCGATTATTATTACACCGATGACAAGCTAAAGCTAAGTTTTCAAGCTCATCGCTACCACCAATCGAGCGAGGTAAAATATGATCTATCGTAAATAAAGTAGAGCTACTTTCTTCCGCTGAATGGCAATATTAACAAAGAAAATTAGCTCTACTTCTTACTAAATTTCTAGTAGCGCGGTTTACGGACATGAGGCTGCTATAACTTTAGCGTTAATTAAGGTGAAAATCCGATCTAGT
>JANNOR010000112.1:0-16227 GCA_031399265.1 Cyanobacteria bacterium SOY_34_metabat_3
GTTACTTTTTGATTTATCTAGTCTAGATAAACCTGTTAAGTGCCTTGCATAATGTTGGTCAATAGCCTTCATAGCTTTGATTTAACCTCTCGACAATTAATCCACCCTGCCTACTCCCCCTTAAGAAGGGGGGGACAGGAGTATTTTCAAAGTCCCCCTTCTTAAGGGGGATTTAGGGGGATCTGGACTCGGATATGAACGAGAGATACCAAGGATTTCAGGCTTAAGTTGACACCTATGGGCACTGTCGTCTCCGAACTATCATCTCCAAGAGTGCAACCGGATTTGATATAACAACAGTTAACAGTTAACAGTTAACAGTTAACAGTTAACAGTTAACAATTAACAACAGTTTCAACAGTCAACTAACTAATAACTAATAACTAATAACTAATGACCAATAACTATCCCCTAATCCTAGGAGTTACCGGAGCATCGGGACTAATTTATGCCGTGCGAACTTTAAAATATCTCTTGGAGGCCGATCGGGCTGTGGAACTGGTAGCATCGAAATCTACCTACATGGTTTGGCAAAGCGAACAGAACATCCGAATGCCCGCAGAACCGACTCTGCAAGAAGAGTTCTGGCGGGAACAAGCAGGAGTAGCCACAATGGGCAAACTCCGGTGTCATCCGTGGCAAGATGTTGGTGCTAATATTGCTAGCGGCTCCTTTCGCACCCAAGGGATGATGATTATTCCGTGCAGCATGAGTACACTAGGCAAATTGGCGGCTGGGTTGAGTTCGGATTTGCTCGAAAGAGCGGCCGACGTTCAGCTCAAGGAAGGGCGAAAATTGGTACTTGTACCTAGGGAAACGCCTTTTAGCTTGATTCACCTCCGGAATTTGACAACCTTGGCGGAAGCTGGAGCTAGAATTGTACCAGCGATTCCGGCTTGGTATCACAATCCCCAAACTATTGAAGATTTAGTAGACTTTGTGGTGGCTCGCACTTTAGACCAGTTGGGGATTGATTGCGTTCCTCTCAAACGCTGGAAAGAGGATTAAGGGAGTCAGTAGTCATTAGTTATTGGTTAGTTGTTATTGGTTATTAGTTATTAGTTAGTTGGCAGATTAATTAGCAATGCCCAATGCCCAGTGCAGCGATGCCCAATGCCCAATGCCCAATGCCCGATTCCCCATTCCCAATTCCCCATTCCCAATATTATTGATATGCGTGCTGTATTTTTGCTAGTGATTGTGGTAGGGCTAACTATTTTTTCCCTGCAAAATGTGGAACCGGCATTATCGCTGGTATTTTTGGGAGTTCGATCGCCCGAAGCGCCCTTATCTATCTGGATTTTGCTCAGCATGGCGACGGGAGTTGTCACGTCTTTGTTGATTTCAGGTTTGCTCAGTTTTTCAAATTACCTATCCCAACCGCGAGGGCGCAACGATCGCAACAGTGGCGGCCGCAATACTTTCGCCCAAGACAACCGGACACCTTACTCGCCGCCTCCCCCTCCAAGAAAACAGGAAATTGACCCGGATCGCGATCGGGAAACTCAGCCTGCTTCTGGATACCGAACTGAGTACGGTACGCCGGCGGGTTACAGCGCCCGGACTACTTTCCAGCAAGAAACTCCGAATCCTGTTGGGGCGAAGGATGACGAGCGAGCGGGGACTTATGCACCCGATGATGAGGACGATTGGGTCTCAGATGGCTCGAAATCCGGCTCTGATGGCAGCGGTGACGATTGGGGGGACGATCGCGATTTGCCCGATCGACCGCAGGTAAATGACGTTTCAGGGGCAAATCAGAAGGATTATGAAGCTAACCAGGAACCGAAAAGCAAGTCTTGGGCTGGCTCGGTATACTCTTACGGCTATCGAGATCCAAACCAGTCCGGGGTGGGGCAAACTGAGTCTGTCTACGATGCGGAGTATCGGGTGCTGGTTCCCCCGCTCATCGATCCGATACCTAAGCCGGCCGCCCAAGCACCCCAAAATCCTAGTGTAGAAACAGAGGATGATTGGGGATTGGATGAAAATGATGTATTTGACGATGAGGACGATCGCCCCAATGGGCCGATTGACCTGAAAAAATAGCAAAATATCGGAGGATTTGAGAGTGGATTGGTTGAGGGGAGTTAATATCTATCTCGTCGGGATGATGGGTGCGGGGAAAACAACGGTGGGACGGATTTTGGCAAGGGAGTTGAAATACCGTTTTTTTGATACTGATGAACTAATTGTTCGAGTTGCTAATCAGTCAATTGCTGAGATTTTCGATCGAGAAGGGGAAGAGGCATTTCGGGAATTAGAAACGAAAGTCCTCAGTGAATTGTGTGCTTATCAAAATTCGGTGGTGGCTACGGGCGGCGGTATTGTTGCCCGATCGAGCAATTGGAGTTACTTACACTACGGTATCGTGGTTTGGCTGGATGTGCCGATCGATCGACTGTACGATCGGCTGCGTTCCGACACCGCTAGACCCCTACTGCGGGAAGGCGAACTCCAATCTAAGCTGCAAAGCCTTTTGAGCGATCGAGAGCGTTTCTACGCTCAAGCAGATGTCCGAGTTTGCATTTCAGAAGGCGAAAAAGCTGAAGAAGTTGCACGTCGGGCGATCGAGGAAATCCAAAAAGCTATCCGATCAAAAACTGCACAGGATATCAATTAATACCCTCAGAAACCGGGCTTTTGACTACTTTTGATACCATTTCCCAAAAACAATGCAACTTTAGGCAATCTCCAAACTCTCATCTCATATCAATTCCGGTTGCATCGGAATTAATATAACCCAAAATCAGGAGACGGCAGTGCCGTTTCCCTACAATTAATCTGGCGTAGGGAAACGGCACTGCCGTCTCCTCATCATTCCGGCGCAGCCGGAATTAATATCAACCGGGTTTGAATAGATGCTGCGTGTAAGTTTTATTAAGTGTGGGGATTTGGCGGTGGGGAGATTTTGTGCAAAATTTAATGGCAGACTCGTCTGATGCGTAAAAGTCCGCTATTGAGTTGTCTGTAAAAATAAAATGGCCCCACTGCAATCGGGCTGTAGGGCGCAAGGACAGTTAAACGCTAACTTGATTGTCGGTAAATTTAGCATCAATGCTATCGTCCTATGTGACGATTTTACGATCGTCCATTCACTAATCAACTCTTCGGTATCAAAAAATGTAACCAAGCACCGACCGAATTCAAGCTGTCCTATTCTAAAAACAATACCTCATGCAATTCTGACGAGCAGCTCCCGAAAGCTGCTTTTTTATTGCGATCGAGTTTTTGGCGGCCAAAGTTGCGGGATCTTGGGAATAATATTTTGAGCGGCAGATACATTTAACTCAGAAAAATCAGGCAGATCCCTGATTTTTCTGTGTATGGTACAATCTTGCATCAAACGAGAACAGAAGATGCGGACATTTTTAGGCTAAACATCCGTTGCGAATTGTAGAATTTGGTTGGGCAAATTTCCCGTTTTCAACTAAGAGAATACGAGCCTGCCTGTTTTTGCCAAAAACTCGATGGTTCCGCCCAAAACCAAACCAGTTAAAGAAATGGTAGCTAATATCGCAAAAGAATGCCAATTTTTCCAACCAGATACTTGAATATCGAGTCTTGCCAAAGCCACGGCTGAAATCAAGACTAAACAAGTAGCAAAAAGGTGCAGCCATGTAACAACTATAACTGCCACAATAGCTCCTAAAATAATAGAAATAAAAGCACCGAGATCGCTCGAAAACCACTGCATTATTAAGGCTTTTGTGTCTTTCAGCGGGAACGATAAGGCGACAGCTAACACTAGAATAGAAGCTACGGCTAAAAACCAAGTCAGGTGCGGGGGAACATCAAACTCCGATAATTTCCAGCCAAAGACGAAATAAGTAACAAAAAGTAGAGTTAGGGAAACCCAAGAGTTTTTTTGCATCCGATTGAAAAATTAGTAAAATCAGGCAATAATAAAGATGACCCGGATAAATTTGCGGGCGGGCTAGAGATTAGTAGAAATAGCTTGCACCGGACAAGTAGGGATGCACTGCTCGCACACGATACAGCGCGATCGGGCAAAAGTTAGTTTAAAGCTTTCCGGGTCAAGAGTCAAGGCTTCTGTGGGGCAAACCCCCGTGCACAAGCCGCAGTCAACGCAGATATCTTCGTCTATGAGTATTTCCCGGCTGGCTAGGGAAACCCCGATGTTTTGCGATCGCATCCAGTCGATCGCCGCTTCGAGTTGGTCGATGTCCCCTGATAACTCTAGCACCAGTTTGCCCACTTGATTCGGAGCCACCTGAGCGCGGATAATATTGGCAGCAACATTAAAATCCTTGGCCAGTCGGTAGGTGACAGGCATTTGGATCGATCGCTGCGGAAACGTCAGCGTTACCCGTTTTTTCACGCTGCAAGTCCTCGGTAATTTACAGACAGTTTTTCTATTCTTATGTTTTAGCGTACTTTAGATTTGTCAGCGGTACTGAAGTTTAACAAATTATTTGTGACAAACGTGCTGCGAACTCAAAATATGGTACAATCTAAATTTGCTATTAACAATAAAAAACTAGAATTAAAATCCCCATCCATTTTATGAATCCCAATTCGCCAAACTCAACTGCTGCGCCCGAACCGAAAAACCCCGAAGCAAAATCAGCAGCACGGATCAGAAACTTGTTAATTGTGTTAGCAGCGATCGCCCTTTCAGTATCCATCTTTTTCGGAGTGCGAACCCAAACGCCCTCAAGCAGTCTTACCGAAATGGCAAAAGCTTCGACACCATTAGAAACAGCTTTGGTAAACGGCAAACCGACACTGATGGAATTTTATGCTAATTGGTGCGGTAGCTGTCAGGCAATGGCAAAAGATTTGAGCGAAATAAAACAGAAATACGCCGAACCGCTAAATTTTGTGATGCTGAATGTGGACAATGACAAATGGCTGCCGGAAGTTTCAAAATATCGAGTAGACGGCATCCCGCACTTTGTCTATTTAAACAATAAAGGCAGCAGCGTTGCAGAAACGATCGGCGAAATGCCACGCAGTATTATGGAAGCTAATTTAGAAGCTTTAATTGCCGGAAAACCTCTGCCCAACGCGCAATCTACGGGTCAAGTTTCTAATTTTACTCCCCCCACAGGGCCAGTAAAAACAAGTAGTTCAGATCCGCGAGCACACGGTAGTCAAGTACAGTAGTTATTAGTCAGGAAAAATAAGACTGTAGGGGCGGGTTTTACAAACAATAATTGCCTCTCAACCAATAATCTCGTAAACCCGCCCTCTCTTACTCTTACACGGTAAATCGCAATTGCTTTCGATCGACAAAAAAGCCGATCGCAATTTATGTCAATTTCTGTTTTGGGCGATCGGCTACCTCTAAAGGAATATTCAAAAAGACTTTTGTGAGATTTTATTAAGATTTATTATACTCATAAGGTGCCGAGCGTAAATATTCGATCGCTCCAGAGATCAAGTAAAGCCTGATTCACACTAATCCCGGCAAGTCAACCGCCAACAAATAGCGAGGAAAATTGACAAATGACGCCTGACAAAACCGGATTCAGCATTAGCGCGATCGCCATTCGCCGCCACATCGGCACCCTCATGCTGACACTGGCGATTATAGTCGTGGGCATTTTCTACATCACCCAACTCCCCGTTGACTTGCTACCCTCCATCACCTATCCCCGGATCAGCGTGCGCCTAGACGCCCCCGGAGTCTCCCCAGAAGTCGCAGTTGACGAAATTACCCGCCCCCTCGAACAAGGACTTTCGGCCACAGAAGGAGTCACCCAAGTCTTCTCCCGCACCCGCGAAGGGCAGGTTAGCGTCGATTTATTCTTCAGGCCAGGCGGAGACATCGACCAGGCCCTCAACGATGCCACAGCCTCCGTTAACCGCATCCGCAACCGACTTCCCGACACAGTTGAATCGCCAAATCTGTTTAAATTTGACCCTTCTCAACAACCAGTTTACGAATTTGCGCTAACTTCAGACTCGCGCCAAGGGGTAGATTTACGGGTATTCGCCGATGACGAATTAGCTAGGGAAATAAACGTGATTCCCGGAGTCGCAGCCGTTGACGTTTCCGGCGGCGTTCAAGAAGAAATTCAAGTTAATATTGACCTGAATCGGCTGCAAAGTTTAGGCGTTAATCTGAACGATGTTTTTACTGCTTTGCGATCGCGCAATTTAGACACTTCCGGCGGCCGACTGCGCCAAGAATCTAACGAACCATTAACTCGTACAATCGGTCGCTTCAAAACAGCCGCAGACATCAATAATATTTCATTTCAAATATCCGGTTCCAACCCGCCAAAACGAGTTTACCTGCGCGACTTTGCCAAAGTCATTGACGGCACCGAAGAACAGCGAGTTAAGGTTTTTCTGAATCAAAAACCCGCAGTTAAAATCAGCATCTTAAAACAGCCGGATGCCAACACAATTACGGTTGTTGACGGAGTGAAGAATCGCCTCAAAGAAATGCAGGAATCCGGCTTAATTTCGGCGGATATGGAAGTAGTTACCACCTTAGATGAATCCCGATTTATCCGCAATTCCCTAGCCGATGTCGCGAATGCGGGAATTTCTGGGGCAGTTTTGGCTGCGATCGCCGTTTTGTTCTTTTTAGGTTCCCTCAGACAAACCCTGATTATCTCCCTGACTATTCCCCTATGTACTCTAGCAGCGATTATTTTAATGCGGCTGTTCGGCTTATCGCTGAACTTGTTTAGCTTAGGCGGTTTAGCCTTGGGAATCGGTCAGGCAATCGACACCAGCGTCGTTATTTTAGAAAATATTGTAGTTGGTTTAAACAGCAACCCCGATCTCAAAAAAGGCAAAATAAAAAATCGCCAACAACTGACCATAGAAGAGTCGGTAATGCGGAGTCAAGAAGTAGAATCAGCAATGGTTGCCTCCACGGCTGCTAACTTAGTATCAGTGCTACCATTCTTGCTAATTGGTGGCTTTTTTTCACTCCTATTTAGCGAACTAATTTTAACAATTTGCTTTGCCGTAGCAGCATCTCTGGTAGTAGCATTAACCGTAGTGCCGATGCTGACTTCTCGCTTGATGGGACTGTCTTATTCCAGCGGCATCAGTAAGTTCGGGCCGATAAAACATTTCAACCGTGGCTTTGAAAACGCTACCCGCGCCTACGGTTCGATGCTGTCAAAAGTGCTGGGTTTGCGGTTAATTATCATTGTAGTTGCTTTCGCGATCTTAGGCGGCGGAACTTGGGTGATGGCAAGTCAAATTCCCCAGGAAATTTTGCCGAGAGTCAATACAAGTCAAGCCCGATTATTTGCTTTGTTTCCTCCCGGTACTAACTTAGAAACCAATCAAAAAGTAGTTGCCGCCGCCGACAAACTGCTGCTCGCACAGCCAGAAACCGAGTATACTTTGACTACAGCCGGAGGGCTGCTGTTCGGCAACAATACGATCGAGAATTTGCTCAGGGGAAGCAGCACGATTACCCTAAAAAAAGGTACGAGTACGATCGCCTTTACCGAAAGACTGACTGAGGAATTAAAGAAAATCGACGTTCCCAAGGGAACTCGCCTGCGCTTAGTTCCAGAAGGGATTAGAGGTTTAGTGTTAACGAATTCTCCAGTCAGGGGTGGCGAAATTGATGTTATACTTCAAGGCCCGACTGAACAAGTATTGCAGGAAGCAGGCCGTAAGATATTAAAAGAATTGGACGATAAGGTAAAATTAGCGCGGTTTCGGCCGGATGGAGACGCGCCGCAGTCAGAAGTGCAAATTCGTCCAGACTGGGAAAGAGCATCTTTGTACGGGCTGAGTGCCCAAGACATTGGGGAAACAGTTCAAACGGCAATTGAAGGCGCTGTTCCTACTCAATTGCAGCGGGGAAACCGCTTGGTAGACGTGCGCGTGCAGTTCGATCGCACTTCTGTCAAATCTATCGCCCAACTAGGACAAATTCCGTTATCTGGCAATAATAGCATCATCCGTTTAAGCGATGTGGCAAAAATTGCGATCGGCAAAGCGCCGGGAGAAATTCAACGTCTCAACCAGCGGCAAGTTTTCTTAATTGTGGGAAACTTAAATCGGGGTGCAAGTCTGGGCGATGCTGTTAAACAAGTCGATGCAGCTTTATCGCAAATTAAGTTGCCGGAAGGAGTGAGAATTGTGCCAAGTTCCGCTGCGGAAACTAACAATCAATTGCAAACTTCTCTCAAATTTTTGGGCGGGTTGGCGACATTTTTAGTATTTGTCGCGATGGCGGTGCAGTACAATTCTTTGGTTGACCCGCTGGTGATTTTACTGACAGTGCCACTGGCCTTGGCTGCGGGTGTTTTCGGGCTGTATGTGACCAAAACTGCGATCGGGGCGACGGTGATGATCGGGGCAATTTTGCTCGTGGGAATTGTGGTAAATAATGGCATTATTATGGTAGAATTGGCCAACCAAATTCGGGAAGATGAAAAGGTCGATCGGACGACAGCAATTCTCAGGGCGGCACCTCAACGTTTGCGTCCGATTTTGATGACAACTATTACCACAGTTTTGGGTTTGTTTCCCCTCGCTTTGGGGATTGGAGAAGGTTCGGAGTTTCTGCAACCTTTGGGGGTTGTGGTGTTTTCCGGCTTGTCGCTAGCTACTTTGCTGACGCTGTTTATTATTCCGTGTTTCTATATCTTGCTGCACGACTTTTTTGATATGTTTGCAGCGAAGCAGAAACCGCAGACGGTGGCTATTCCCGTGCAGAAGACTGCTAGAAAGAACGCGAATTTATAAAATTTAGTATCAGCAAATACTGTAGGGGTAGTGCCCCCGTGCCTACCCCAGTATTTAGGGGCAACCACGGGGGGATTGCCCCTACAAGAATTATGGAAATGATTTAGGATCGCTATATTAGACTGTATTTATTTTGCGGAGCTCTACAATACCTCCATCAAACACTTGCACAATTAGCTGATAGTTTTCCATCAATGACATTCCCACAAGAGGTTCTGAATCAGCCTCATCAACCGGGATAGTCAGATAAACTCCGTCCCAAACTACAACCGTTTCGTAGATATTGAAAACGCATTCACTACCATCTCCAAGAATAGCGCGTCCTCGCCTTTTCCATCTTAGATTTAACTGGGAAATCAGATCGGGAGACAGTGAAAGCCAACCATTGAATCCTGTATCTACGATCGCATCTTGCGTGTAAACCTTGCCATCAGAATCACAGATTGAAATCGGAATAATTGGTTCAAAGTCCGCATTAACAATTCCAGTTATCATACAGAGCTTTTCGTGCGTCCACCGAATCGACGTACATAGCGGGAACCTATGCGAACAATCCAGATTTGAGCGTCTGGATGATGCGCTTCGAGGCGATCGCAGGCTGCTATTTCACTCGCATCAACTTCAAAAGATCCAGTTTCGATATCAATTGCTACGATTTTGTGATGATTGCCTGTTTCAACCAAGGGGCGGATTTGAGTTTCGTAGATCGAATCGCCCCGTTGGGCAAATTCTTCTTTGCTATAGAGGGGTTGCCGGACTGCCATTAGTTTGATTTCTCTTTAAGATTGGTGCTTGATATAATTGTAACCTGGGAATCATAATGCTTAACTCGAAGTCTACGCCCGTGAAGCTTTTCCTCTAAACTATACTCAAACCTTAATATCCAAACTTCACTCTCCACAATCTAATTTAAGAGCGATCGTATTGACATAGAAAAATTCTTGTGCTACAAATGTAGTACAAACTATCTGCAAAATGAACTTAAACGAAAATGCCCTACGAAAAATTAGAAATATCAGCCCCAAAACCCGTGCTATCTTGGGCAAATCACGCCCTGGGTGCCAAAGAAACCAATATGGCAAAAAATGTAGCATCTTTGCCATTTGTATTCAAACACGTTGCACTAATGCCCGACGTACATTTAGGAAAAGGTGCTTTAGTCGGCTCAGTAATTGCCACAAAAGAAGCGATTATTCCGGCGGCTGTCGGAGTTGATATTGGTTGTGGCGTAATTGCCATTAAAATGCCCTTCAACGCTAACAAATTAGAAGGCAAACTCAAACAAATTCGCCTCGATATCGAAGCAGCAATTCCTGTGGGATTTGCCGAAAACAAAGAAGTCGAAAGAACTGTCACCAACTGGCAAGAATGGCGCGAGTTTAAAGAACTTCATCAAGGCGTGCAACACCAAGAAACTAAAGCCCTCAAACAAATGGGTTCCCTCGGTGGTGGCAATCATTTTATTGAGGTTTGCGTTGATACCGAAGACTTTGTTTGGTTGATGTTGCACTCCGGTTCTCGTGGTATTGGGAATTTGCTTGCACAGCAGCACATCGAGACTGCTAAAGATTTAGCGAAACTGGCAGAAATTAGTCTTCCTGACCAAGATTTAGCTTATTTTGTAGCGGGTACGCCGGAGTTTGCGGCTTACTGGCACGATTTGCAGTGGGCGCAAGATTACGCTCGTTTTAATCGCGATGTGATGATGAATCGGTTTAAGCACATTGTAGAAAAGCACGTTGCCGGCGGCAAACCTACTAAGCCATTGTTAAAGGTGAATTGTCATCACAATTATGCAGAAAAAGAGGTGCATTTTGGCGAAGATGTGTATGTGACTCGCAAGGGTGCTGTACGCGCAAATGTACAGGATTACGGGATTATTCCGGGTTCGATGGGGGCGAAGTCTTTCATTGTTAAGGGCAAAGGTAATGTTGAAAGTTACTGTTCTTGTTCTCACGGTGCGGGGCGATTGATGTCTCGTAGCAAGGCGAAGAATGTGTTTACTCTCGATGATTTTGTGCGGCAAACTGAGGGGGTTGAGTGTCGTAAAGATGCGGAGTTTTTAGATGAGATTCCAGGGGCTTATAAGCCGATAGAAGAGGTGATGAATCAGCAGTCGGATTTGGTGGAAGTTGTGGCGACTTTGAAGCAGGTGCTTTGTGTTAAGGGGTGATGGTGGGGAATCTCGTATCTCGCTTTGGTGGCGAAGGGATATTCAGGAATGATACAATATATGAGTTAATTACTAATGCTTAGTGTTATGCCTTTAGCTGAACTTCTCCCCAAGCTACAAGAATTATCCCGCGCCGATCAGCTACGAGTTATTGAGTTTTTGGCAGTACAATTGTCTAAACAAGAAACTATTGCTCTCCTTGAACATGGACAGACTTATGAAGTTTGGTCGCCCTATGATGCTTTTGAAGCTGCTAATGTCCTAGGAAAAATGTTAGAGGAAGACAAGGTAAATCAAGATGCTTAATGCAGAAAGATACTCTTTTGCTCAAAGGCGAAACGATTCAGGAGAAACGATTATGGCACCATACTTGCCGATCGCCTTGGCTTATCAAAATCGTTCTTTGCAGGTGTCTGGTTTATTGGATACAGGCGCTAGTGTCAATGTTTTGCCTTACGACATTGGGTTGCAATTGGGAGCGGTTTGGGAGGAGCAGACAATTTCAGTGGTATTAACTGGTAATTTGGCTCAATTTCTAGCTCGTGGCTTAGTTGTATCGGCGAAAGTCGGTCAATTACCACCTGTACGCTTGGCTTTTGCATGGACGCAAGCTAATAATGTTCCTTTGATTTTGGGGCGGCAGAATTTCTTTTCCGAGTTTGATGTTTGTTTTTATGGTTCTCAGTTAGCTTTTGAAGTTTGCCCGAAGCAAAATCGATAGTCTATTAGTTTAATCGTATCGCATCTGGCAGCGAAGTTATTACTTCCCAGGGCGATCGAGAGTGATGAATTTCTTGCTATTGGTAGGCAAATACATCAACATTAATAGATTTCACAGGTTGTGATTTTCCATGTAACATTTGTCTGATTCGCTCTGTTGTTTCGCGGTTAAATGTAACTTCACCGCACCTGGAACATACTTGAGCGGGAATTTGTTCGACTAGATAGAATTTTCCATTGATTTGGAAAACTTCGTTGACTTGTTCTGTATGAGATTCGGTTGCACTGCAAACATGACATTGAAACATTGTTACCTCCGTTGTGAATAGTCAATCCATCGATCGGGCTCTGGCTCATAAATAGTAATAATTTTGGCTGTTTCTGATTCTTGGCGTGAAACTTGGATGTGCAGAACTTTGCCGGATCGAGTAAATCCTAAGAGTAAGCAGCTTGGCGAATATTTATCCTCTGGGTAATCTTCAATGATTATAACATTTTCACCGACTTCTCTAATTTCCTGTTCGCTGATATTTCGTTCTACAGTACGCCTAAAAGCATGGCGGCTAAATTCAAATTGACCAGCTTGGAGTTGATCGCGAATTTCTTCTATTTTTTTCACATCAATTTTCTGTTATTACTTTTTCAATCCATTGTACAATAGCTGCTACATTGTAAATTCAACTCTAAGAAAAGGAACTGAATTTATGTTAGAATTACCGATATCTGGAAAAAGTTAGATAAGCAATTATGTGTTTTAAAAACATAATTTCACGCCAAATGGCACGAATTTTTATGAACTTATAATAATAGACCTCTTGGAAAATAATTTTATGCTATGATGAAGGGCTTGGCTTAAGTGGAGCAGATTGCAGGTTATACAGCACTTTACAATTATGAGTTAGCTCTCAGGTCTAAAACTCAAAGCCTCTAATTGTAACATAGATTTTTTTTGCAAGAGGTCTAATAATTATGCGGTAATTTATTAATTAAATAGACAATTGATTCTGCTTTAGATATAATGTCTAAAATCTTAATTAGTTCTGCTGAGCCCTTATGTCTATAAATGTTGCTAAAGTGCGAAAATTTCCTCTACAGAGTGTTTTAGTTATCCCTTTTGTCATCCAAATCTTTGTCGCAGTCGGACTGACGGGATGGTTATCATTACGCAACGGACAGAAGGCTGTCAATAATGTGTCGGCTCAACTGCGAAGTAATATTGGCGATCGAGTCAAAATGTATCTTGATAATTACTTAGAGAAACCTTTCATAATTAATAGGCTGAATAAAGATGCGATCGAGCGTGGAGAAATCAGCTTTGATTTGAAGATACCTAATCAAAAAACTGATAAATTGCTTTGGCAACAACTGCGCCTTTTCGATTCGATAAGCTGGATTTCTTTTTGTTCTGTGCAAGGAGAGTTATTGGGAATAGAACGCAGGGTAAAAGATAATTTAATGCAACTTTATATGAGTAATAATACTTTATCTTACCCTTATTATTACAAAATAGACGATCGGGGAAACCGAACGGGCGAAACAGAGAAAGTTCCCTACAAATTCGATCCTAGTATTCGACCTTGGTATATCAATAGTGAACAGAGAAAACAATTAAGTTGGAGTGAAATTTATCCAGAATGGATTACGCTCCAACCCCAGATAACTGCGATATCCCCTATTTATAATGATGCCAACAAACTTCAAGGTCTTATTGGTACCACTTTTTCCTTGACAGCTATTAGTAAATTTCTAAATAATCTCAAAATTAGTCGGTCAGGGCAGGTTTTTATTATGGAAAAATCTGGAGTGTTAGTAGCAAGTTCAACTCAACAAAAGCTTTTTACATTAGAACAAAAAAAAGATGCAAAGCCCCAACGGCTTAAAGCATTAGACAGCAGCGATAAGTTAATTAGCGCAACTGCTCAAAATTTAACCAAAAAATTTGGCGATTTCAGTAATATAAAAGAGGAAAAACAATTAGACTTTACCATATTTAGTCAGCGACAATTTATCCAAATTTTGCCCTTTAAAGATGACAAAGGACTTGATTGGCTAGTAGTTGTAGTGGTTCCAGAATCTGACTTTATGGAACAGATAAATACCAATACCCGTAGTACAATTTTATTGTGTTTGCTAGCTTTAGGTGTAGCCACAGGAGTCGGGATTATCACCGCCAATTGGATTGCTAAACCTATCCGTGGATTGAATAAAGCCAGTGCAGCGATAGCTAGTGGAGAATTAGAGCAAAATATTCCTGATTCTTCCATACAAGAACTAGCAGCTTTAGGCAAGTCCTTTAATCAAATGAGCCAGCAATTAAAAGATTATTACCAAACCCTAGAACAACGAGTACAAGACCGGACAGCGGAACTCGTTGTAGCAAAAGAGAAAGCGGACGTAGCTAACCAAGCAAAAAGTACCTTCATTGCTAATATGAGCCACGAGTTACGCTCTCCCCTCAATGCGATATTGGGTTTCTCTCAAATCATGACTCGCTCTCAAAGCCTAAACCCCGAACAACAGGAAAATATTACTATCATCTCCCGCAGTGGCGAACACCTACTTAATCTGATCGACAACGTTCTCGACTTATCTAAAATCGAAGCCGGTAAAACTACCTTCAATCCTAAAAATTTCGACCTACACTGCCTCATAAATGACATTCATGATATGTTCCAGATGAAATCTGAAGAAAAAGATTTGCAGCTACTAATAGAGTACGAACCAGATCTACCCCGCTACATTCATACCGATGACGTAAAATTGCGTCAAGTAATTATTAACCTGATTAATAATGCCCTAAAATTTACTAAAGAGGGAGGTGTTTGCCTAAGAGTTAGCAGCAGACAAAATCATCAAAAAATATCAGAAAGTATCGATAAAAACCACCAGATTATACACTTTGAAATCGAAGACTCCGGTGCTGGAATAGCAGCAGAAGAACTCGGAAATTTATTTGAGGCATTCACCCAAACAGCCAGTGGCAAACAAGCCCAAGAAGGCACAGGATTAGGCTTACGTATTAGCCGTCAGTTCGTCGAATTGATGGAAGGAGAAATCACTGTCAAGAGTCAAGTCGGACAAGGCACAACCTTCCTCTTTGATATTCAAGTTACTGAGGTAGAGGCAAGCGCTATTACCAGCCAAGAACCCTCTCGCCACGTCATTGCTCTGGAACCAAATCAACCCCGATATCGCATTCTCATAGTTGACGATAAACCCACTAATCGCCAGTTATTAATTAAACTGCTTTCTCCATTAGGATTTGAACTGAAGGAAGCAAGTAACGGGCAAGAAGCAGTTAACATTTGGGAGACATGGGAGCCACAATTAATTTGGATGGACATGAGAATGCCTGTGATGGATGGTTACACTGCCACCCAAAACATTAAAGCTCGCACCAAAGGTCAAGCCACGGCGATAATCGCCCTAACTGCTAGCGTATTAGAAGAAGAAAGAGCTGTGGTACTTTCAGCAGGGTGCGATGATTTCTTGAGAAAACCATTCCGAGAGGCAGAAATTTTTAAGGCTATGAATAAGCATATTGGAGTGACATATATTTACGAAGATTTAATCCCCATTAATACCGATATAAAACAGATCAGAGACGCTTTAAGCGTAGAAGCAATGGCAGAAATTCCGAGGGAGATATTAATTCAACTTCGAGACGCAATAATTGTTTGCGATATTGACTTGATGCTGACGATATTGAAACAAATTTATAGCGAGAATCAGCCTTTAGCTCAGGCTATAGAAGTGTGTCTGGAGAACTTTGAATATAAAAAAGTTTTGAACTTGATTTCAGTAGTTCAAGGAGCAACCGAGTAAAAATATCGGAACGATAATTTTAGGTTTGATGAAGATATTAAACAGATCCTGCTATTTCATCTCGCTCGAACGAAATCAGTGCTGTTAAATTAAACAAAGAACTGCTGGCAATAAAACACTGGGTTTCTGCTCTGGTCGGTCGCACTCCCAAACCGAGTTGGTCTAACAGCACTGCGATCGAGCGAATCGGAATTGCACTCTCGGTATTGCTGATATCGGGAGCAATTAATAAAGAGGGTTGACCTTTAATTGAAGGTGTCTCGATACTGCGATTGTAGCCCGATTTTACAAGATTTTTTGCTGCGATCGCTAGGACTTGATTAAGCTTACAACCCCAAAGAGAACCTGTGGATGTGGTTAATCAAACAAGGTTCCGAACATGAACAACAACAGCCAAAGCGATCGACAAAAGTTCATCCACCAAGCGATCGCTAGTGCATTTATCGTGCAAGCAGTCATTATTGGTGTGAAGGAAATCTCGATGTGCAATCTGGTAAGCCCACCCTTGATATTATCCAGGGAATGATCTTTCAGGGTACTGAGTTAGTTCTCAAAGCTAATCGTAGTAAAAAGTAGTTTTGAGGGGAAATCGAGCTTAACTCGATTTCCCCCTATTGACAAATATTCGACTTTCTGAAGCTTTTTCCTAACAAGCCATCTGCTTCCACTCGATTTCTAGCAAGCGCAGCAGTCTGTCATCGCCTTTAGCCTTGGCTACTTGCTGTCTACGATCGAGAATATTGCAAATATGCACCCGGTGGACTTGCGCCACTTCCGCAAATGTCGGCGAAGATTTAACCGCCGCTGGGGCG
>JANNOR010000142.1:0-2291 GCA_031399265.1 Cyanobacteria bacterium SOY_34_metabat_3
GAGTGAGTTACTTTTTGATTTATCTAGTCTAGATAAACCTGTTAAGTGCCTTGCATAATGTTGGTCAATAGCCTTCATAGCTTTGATTTAACCTCTCGACAATTAATCCACCCTGCCTAGCCCCCCTTAATAAGGGGGGGACAAGATTCCGATCAAAGTCCCCCGACCTCAGGGGGATTTAGGGGGATCGAGATATGTGCAACTTCACATTAAATTGGTATAACAAGTCGGGCATCTAGGTATGAGGTTGCAGGTTTCCCTCGAATCAATTAGTTTTATAATTTTCCTCAGTCCAGCAGCGCGGCAAAACTTCGCCGGAGGGAAACACTAATTTACCCTTGGGAAACTTCGCCGGTTCTTGCTCTTCTTCTCCTGCTTGATTTTTTCCCAATACCTCATGTAATGCAGGGCTGATCAAACCATCGATATCGAGGATTTCGATCAAGTCGCCGGATTCTTTTTCTTGTAAAAGCATAGTTTCTCCTTGTGTGTTGAATGTGATTTACGGTTTGAGCACAACTTTGATGCAGTTGTCTTTTTTCTGCTTGAAAATCTCGTAAGCGTGGGGCGCTTCATCCAATTTCATGCGGTGCGTAATTACGAATGAGGGGTCAATTTCGCCTTTTTGAACGCGATCGAGCAAAGGCCGCAAATAGCGGTGAACGTGCGTCTGTCCCATTTTCATGGTCAAACCTTTGTTGAAAGCAGCACCTAATGGCACTTTGTCAACAAACCCGCCGTAAACGCCGGGAATCGAGACTGTGCCCCCTTTGCGACAAGCGAGGATGACTTGGCGGAGGGCCGTAGGTCGATCGCTCTCCAAGCGCACGGCTTGCTTTGCTTTGTCGTACAAAGCGTCCAAACCGGTGCCGTGGGCTTCCATTCCCACAGCGTCGATGCAGGCGTCGGGCCCGCGTCCCCCGGTCATTTCGGTGACGGCTTCCCCGGCGTCCATTTCTTCGTAGTTGATGATTTCGGCTTTGGCGGCGGCCGCCATTTGCAAGCGTTCGGGTATTCTGTCGATCGCAATTACTCGATCGGCCCCCAGCATAAACGCGCTTCTGATTGCAAATTGTCCGACGGGCCCGCAGCCCCAAACGGCTACTGTATCCCCCGGTTGAATGTTGCAGTTTTCGGCCGCCATGTAACCGGTCGGAAAGATATCGGTGAGGAACAATACTTGTTCGTCAGAAAGTCCGTCGGGAATTTTTAAAGGGCCGACATCTGCAAAAGGAACGCGCGCGTATTCTGCTTGTCCGCCTGCGTAGCCGCCGGTTAAATGCGAGTAGCCAAACAGTCCCGCCGGCGAATGACCGTAGATTTTTTCGGCCAATCCTGCATTCGGGTTGGAGTTGTCGCACAGCGACCACAAATCCCGGTTGCAAAAGAAGCAGCTACCGCAAGAAATAGTAAAAGGAATGACAACGCGATCGCCCTTTTTTAAGTTCTTGACTTCACTGCCGAGTTCGACTACTTCCCCCATGAATTCGTGACCCATGATGTCGCCCGATTGCATTGTGGGAATGTAACCGTTATAGAGGTGTAAATCCGAGCCGCAGATTGCTGTAGACGTGATTTTGACGATCGCATCGCGCTGATTGATAATTGTTGGCTCAGGTACATTATCAACTCGCACGTCATTTGCTCCGTGCCAGCAAAGAGCTTTCATTATTTTTTTCTCCTTTAGTTAACTCCGAGCAGATTTTTGATTCTATATTTTAAATTTACTCTGCCGATAAATTACTTGATGAGATATTTTTAATTGTAAGCACATAAAAATATTTCTCTCTCTATCCGAGGTATAATTTATAAATCTATCTTTCGGCTGTTTTCAATAACAAAAAATGTCAAGCTTTTTGCTGGACTAAAGTTTAGGAAACTTTAGGTTTTTCTGTTAACAGTTATAGTATAGCAACCGCACTCGACGGTTAGGATGTTTTTAATTTCTGACATCCTTTCTTCTGCCATAACAGCTAACAGCGACATAGCAGAGGTTGTTTTTGTCGATGACCGATCGCTCCATTCTCACAATAAATAAACTTTTCGCACTTGATCTCACTAACTGCCAGCTTATGGCTCACATTAGATAAGCGACGCTCAAGTAAAAACGGATTTATCGATTATTAAGTAGGGTGCGTGACTTTCGTATCGCTCAACACTCCCCTCGAATTTAGAGAATTACGCACCCTAATTAGGGAGATTAATCGTCAAATATTGTATCAATAGTTATACGTAAAAGCCGAGCTTGCGGTAAAGTTGTTAAAGATTAAAATTTATCGATCGCCTTTTAT
>JANNOR010000186.1:0-15474 GCA_031399265.1 Cyanobacteria bacterium SOY_34_metabat_3
CGGTTGTTAAACGCTGCGGTGGCGAAGATATTTGGCGGGTCACTGCCTGAGAAAATAGCTCGATGCCTGGGATTCTATTTCAAAAACAACTAAGCCTCCTTCTGCAATATAGATAGGGGCTTTCTTGTTTTTGATGATTAAACAAAAAATAGAGAAAGGATACCGATCTGGGTTGTTGTTATGTTTATCTCTTTGCTGAGACTAATTTAGATTTTTCACATCTTCATGTTTGTTTACTTCTCTCAATTTACGACCCAAATATTTAGCTCCTCTACGACCGACCAACTTAGCTCCTGCTGATAAAATGCTTTGGTCTTGTTCCTGAGAATTGTTTGGGTTTTGGGGTTGTTGTTTGTCTCTTCCAAAACTAGCAATAAATTCAAAAGCTGGTATCAAGCCTACTAGCAATCTTAAAATAACCAAAAATATCGGCATCAGCAATAATTCCAGCAATAGTACAGCACCCTTACCCTTCAGGCTAACCAAGATGATGGTGATAATGTTCTCCCACCAACAACAGCCCCAGCGTCCACAAAGTTCTGCCAAAATTAGTTGCATTAGATTTTTACTCCTTAAACTGTATGTCCATAACTTTTTTGTTCCAACCGCGCTTCGTGCTTTCCTAAATAAAAGTAGCGATCGCACTTTTGTCTGTAAATAAAATAAGTTCGATCGCACTTTCGTAGAAATAGAGCTCGCCCTGTTAAATTTAACTAAGTGTCAATCACTTTGGCTAAAGAGGGTGGTGCTGGTGGAGACTGAGAGGATCGGGGAATATAGCTCGGTTTAGGACGACAAGTTTCTATAATTTCGTTCCGAAACTGGTTAACTTTATCATTTTTTGTATAAAACAGAATGAGATTACTACTACTCGTGTAAATGACAATATAACGCTGTTTTACAACAAAAGCTAACACAATGAAGATAATACCAATGAAGAATATCCCGATGGTTAAAATTCCGAGCCCGAGCAGCCACCAAGTACAGCCTTCCCCAATTTCAACTGCTTTAACATTTTGAATGGGAATGACAATTTCCTTGATCTCTAAGCCAAAAAATGAAGTAAAATTTCCTTGTAAGGTGTCCCCAACTATTTTAAGAGTTCCAGTTCCACTGGTTCGGAGTGGAACTGCACCGACTAATTGACCGGGAAGACCGCTGATTTGTGTAACTGATTTAGATTTCATTTTATTTGATTATTGTTGTAGTAAAAATGACACGGCTCGTACAGTATTGGTTTTAGATGTTGCTTCCTGTTGCCTCATTCAAAAATTTTATAATACAAGTATTTGGAATCAACAATTAGGTAATGGTGTAAAAGTAGCCTCGACCTTCTTTACTTAAACTTGCTTTACCTAATGCCACAAGTACCACTAATGCTTCCTGAGCGTAGTAGTCAAGTTTATGACCATAAGTATAGGGGAGATTCAAGTTTTTAGCGACGGGATTGAGAACGGTAGAAGCATCTTTTGGTGTAACTTTGCGACCCTTAAGTTGGTTGTATAGATACTCCACAGCTTTGTCAGGAATGTCGTCAGAGTAAGTCACTTGTTCCCGATTTGGATTGATTTGCTCTACTCGGTAAGAATCCTCTTGGTAGTAGACTCGGCGAGAGTTACGCAGTTCGACTTGCCCAATAAACTTAATCAATTGTTCCTCCTGCTTTAGTTGAGCATTCGCATTTTTCTAACTTCATTTTGTAGCGATGAGCAGTGTTCACCCTACAGATATATCTTGTGCGTTTGCGTTGAGAAAAAGATGAGTAACGAAACCCAACATTAATCATTCCTTTGCGTTGGGTTTCACTTCGTTCTGCCCAACCTACGGGGTGTTCGCTAATTCTAATTCCTCTTCCGATTTATCCCGGACTCTGAAATAGTAAAAAAGATTAGCAACAGCCAAATCAGAGGCTTTTTCCAAATTCGACGATACTAAACTTTTATGACCTGCTATTTCCCCTTGCTCAATGATATAACCTTCATACTCTTCACGTCGCTGCCGATCGAGCATCAGTTCCAGTTGAGTGCGAAGCGCATAAAAATGAGACTTCGGCCTCAAATTTTCATAAAATAACTGTTCGTCTGGGATTGCTAAAGCTGTTGCGGCTGATTTTTCATTACCAATAACAGCTAAGTTGGATTGACTGAAATCAGGACTTTGTAACTGTTTTAATTCACTTGGTGACAAAGATTTTATCCATTCAATCTGATGAAGCCAAATGTCTAATGCTGCTAAATCGTGATTGTGAATTCGCGTGATTTCTGGGAAGAGAAAATCTAGTTCGTCGTCTGAGTCACAGCATTGTATAATACCGAGGCCGTCTTGACGGATTTGTTGTTGCAGTTGAGAGATGCGATCGCCCGCAGCACCAAATTCATTTTGCACCTGATACGTGCCGATAATACTTTGCTCGATCGCCCAACCGCACTCTAACCGCCGCAACTGTCCCGCCGCACAGGTTTCTGCCAACAAATGCGGGTTTCTGTAGTCTGCTAAAGCTTCAAACAGCATCCCCCGCGCCGCATCAATTTCAGCGTTTCGGCGGTTGATATCTTGCAGTTGCAAAGCCGATCGCCTACGAATTACCACATGATCTAATTATTGTATCTTCTGTTAAAAGGAAATCTCACCTTTATCAAACTTTGTTTGAAGTTTTTTCTTTACGGCTGTGGTAAGCTTTAGACGAAACGCCATATTTTCTATGTCACGATAGATTGTGGTATTTCTATCGTTGATCAATTTATCAATAGTTGTCTGCTTGATACGGGTTCCCTGGAAAGCCTTCGTTAGTTCGGATTTATCCGCTATGTTGAGATTAATAGGTAATGGCTTTGGTGTAGGCGTGGGTATGAGTGTGGGTATCGATGTGGGTATAGATGTGGGTATCGGCGTGGGTGTGCTAATAACCTTATCAGATTTGATAAATTGAATATTTTTAAGTTCCAACTTTCTTTGCAGGAGACGTGGACAGGAAGGAGCAATCATAAAAGATATATCTCCCGGTGTCCCATCAGGTTTGAAATTGGCATCTTCTAACCATTGATTAAACGTTTCTAAATGGCTGCTCAACAGTTCATAGTTTTTAGCTTCCCCAAAGACTCTAGCAACGCAGTGGCCGTTGTGCAATAATTCTACATAAGAGTCGAAGGCATGACGTGCAATCACTGTTGTAGTTGAAACTGCCGATAGAGTGTACGATCTCTGGCTCAGGTAACTTGTCCACTGTTGTCTACACTGGGATTCTACTAACTGTCGTGAATTGCCTTCAAATACCTGCTCTGGAGCTTCTTGAAAATATTTTTCATGTATTTCTAAAACTGCGCCAGCATAGTCTTGACAAAACTCCCTCAAAGTGTTAGCAGGATTCAATGGTATATCTTTGATTTCTTGCCATGCTTGAGCAAACTTTTGATATCCCTTATAAGCCCCTTCAATACGCTCATCAATTTTCTTTCTAATCAGTTCAAATTCATTGGTATAACCCTTATTTAGATTTATAACTGAGTCACCTAAAAGGCTTTCCATGACTGAATCTTCAGCAATAAAACTTTCTACGTTGTTTGATGTGCCTACTAAGTAAATTAACAGGCGAATTTTTGAACCAAATTCTTGTCCTAATGCCCTTCTAATCAATTGTTTGAAAAGCAATCTAGTTTCTTTGATCTCATTAGGAAATTCTGCTAAAGCATCTAACTCATCTGTGAGATAAACAAAACTAAAGTTGGGATCGACGGCTGATACTTTAGATATTGTATAAAATAAAAATTGTTCAAGACTATCCACACTATCAGCAATATACTTTTTAAATTTGTTGCGAAATGGCATCAAATTTTGGGTGGCATTAAGTTGAGGAAGTTGATTATTATCTAAATAATCACTCAAAACTTGTTCAGCTATATTTTTAACTGATACCAACACATTTGAATTGTGTAACAACTCATAAAATGTATGAGCTAGGATGTGGGAGTACAATTTTTCCTTGAAACCATTCCCCATAGGTACATCAGAGAGTTGGAACTCAACGACTACAGAGTGATTCTGATAGGTTGGTTTAGTTTTAGCTAATTCATGCAAGTAAGTTAACAGGGAGGTTTTCCCACTACCAACTAGGGCAGCAACGAATCTAAATGTAAAGTAGCCGTCATCAAATGTACGACTTAGATCGTCTTCAAGAAGCTGAGTTAGGTTAGATATTGGCCGCCCCGACAAACTTTTGGCTGTAGATCCTTCACCTGCTGATCCTGGAAGTCTAACAACGCGCTCTATTCTAATATCATCAACAAATCCTGTGCCTGACTTTACTTGCTGAAGGAAGTCTCTTATATACCTTTTTTTTCCTGCATCTTCTGGCATGGCTTACTCTACCCACTGAATAAGTTCATCTTCTTTTTCGATAACTGCAAAGACTTTGCCAGTTGATTTAAGCAAAGCAAAGTTTTTATTCAAGTTTGATTGAGATATATCGTTCTGTTCCAAAAATTTCTGCCCAATTTCTCGGCTGCGAATAGCAACTACCCCTCGTAACTCTTGACGCTTTCTTTCTTCAAAATAAAGAGCCTTAAACTTTTCTACAAATTTCTCAAAGTCCATCTCTTTACCACCATCGGAAGTCTGAGAATCCGCAACTCCGACTTGGCAGTAACGCCAAAGAGTATTTATAAGTTTCGCTCCTTTTGCTGAATCAAACTCATACTTACTGGTTTGCAGATTAGCAGCTAGAACTTTCTTACCTTGCTCTGTAACGAAAAGCTGACCCTTTTTAGGAGATTCGAGCAATTGCTGCTGACACAAAGCATCACAGATAGCATTCGCATCCTTCTGGTATCGTTTAGATAAATGCTGTTTCACATCGCCTTTAGTCGCCTTAGTCTGTTTTGAGTAGGCTACTGCGTACAGCAAGTAAAGCAGTTGTTCGGTAGAAAGCTCGATCATAAGTTCCTCTTGTTCACTCGTACTGGGCTGAACGTGGATGATATTTTAGAGAATACCACGCCTCATACTCCTAAAGCACTCATATATGGTTGGGGACTTGACAAGTGAGAGCGGACAATCGGTAAAGGTTGAGTCTGTAAGCTACAGTTAAATTTTACTAGAAGCGATCGCCAATTTACTACACCTTTTGCCCAAGTACAGTTTTCCAGCATAACATCAGCGTTTATCTACAGTTTAAAATCTCAAACTAATTTAAGGACTGCCCAATCTCCACTCACCTAGTCAATCTGCGTTTATCTGCGGTTAAAAACTCCCAAATCTTCTTTAAAAAAAAGTAAAAGACAAGCTAACTTTAACTTAGCTTGCCCTCAACTTTCTGGATATTTTATCAATCGCAACTAAAGCATTGTTTAGTCTAAATATGGGTAGAGATTAGCAAAAAGTTACTCACCCATATCACTTGAGGCGTTTCGCCTGTTTCTATGCCAAAACAGGCACCGGTTGCGGCCAGCGATTCATGACTTTACCAATAACGGCCAATTCTTCCATCAACTTGTCGAATTGATCGGGTGTTAAAGATTGCGGCCCGTCAGACAAAGCTTTTTTGGGATTCGGGTGCACTTCTATCATCAGGGAATCTGTACCGGAGGCGATCGAAGCAAACGCCATTGACGGTACAAACTGCGCCCAACCGGTGCCGTGACTGGGGTCAACCATAATCGGTAAGTGAGTCAGAGTTCGCAACACTGGAACCGCCGACAAATCTAGGGTATTGCGCGTATACTGCCTGTCATACCCGCGAATTCCGCGCTCGCACAAAATCACGTTGGGATTGCCAGCAGCCATGATATACTCGGCAGCCATCAACCATTCTTCGATCGTGGCGGAAATGCCGCGCTTCAGCAAAATTGGTTTGTCTTGAGCTCCGACTTTCTTCAGCAGTGAGAAATTCTGCATATTTCTCGCGCCGACTTGAACTACGTCGGCTACTTCCACGATCGCACTTAAGTCCGCCGCATCCATAACTTCGGTGATAATTCCCAAACCGCTGGCTTCCCGCGCCGCAGCTAGCAATCCCAAAGCACTCTCGCCGTGGCCTTGGAAAGCGTAGGGGGAAGTTCTCGGTTTGTAGGCTCCACCGCGCAGAAAATGAGCTCCAGCAGCTTTGACGCGCATTGCCGTTTCCACAATCATTTCTTCGTTTTCGACCGAGCAAGGGCCTGCTACGATCGCGATCGGGTGATTTAGCCCGATCGTCACAGTTCCCAAAGGAGTAGCGACTGCTACGGAGCTCGGTTCGCCTTGGCGGTATTCGAGAGAAGCGCGTTTGTAGGGTTTTTCGACTCGCAGCACTTCTTCAATCCAGGTGCTCATTTCGCGCAGTTGCATCGGTTCGAGCTCTACGGTGTCGCCCACCAAACCCATGACGGTTTTGTAACGCCCGACGATTTTTTCTGGTGTCAAACCCCAGTTAGTGCGGAGTTCTTCGTCTAGGCGATCGATCTCGGCTTCTGGAGTGCCGGCTTTCATTACAATAATCATATTTTTTTCTGTTGTGTTGCGGCTAAGACACGCATTATGACACGGATGGAATGCGAAAAATCCCGTTTTTATCTAAGTCTCGATCCCCCTAAATCCCCCTTAAGAAGGGGGACTTTGAAGGAAGTTCTTGTCCCCCCCTTCTTAAGAGGGGCTAGGGGGGATCTGGGGCCAATCGTCAAACAGCAGTCTCTGACTGGGTTTGACGTTAAGTTAACACCAATGACTAATGACTAATGACTGCTAACTAATGACTAACTTTTTGGTTTGGCGGCACGCCACGCTTCTCGCATCCGTCCAAAATTAGTATTGAATTCTTCTAACCCGAGACTGCTTCCCGAAATTTCTTCATCCCAGGAAGCTGAAAGAACTCCGTAAGTCAATCCCAGAACACCTAAACCAAAACAGCCCATACTTACTAATAAGACTGCTGTGTTTGGTAGGTCAAATAAGCCCTTGCTAACAATTAAATAACTCACAAAAAATGTGGAAATTCCCAGGAGTGTCGGTACGCCGCAAAATAAGGCGATGCGCGATATCATGCGTTTGCTAACAACTTCTGGGATCGATTGTGACTGTTGGCCCCCGGTTTTGTTGACTGGGGGCTGCTTGTCTTCTTTGACTGGATTTTCTACGGTTTCTGCTGGCTTTTTGGGCGTTTTTTTGCGATTTGCGATCGGTTCAAACGGTAAGCGCTGGCGGGGTGGTTCGGAGGACATATTCTATCTCTAACCTGAAATCTCGAACTTGTATTCAATTAAGTCTTGGTTTGTGTCCAAGGTTCTTGAATATTGTCGCAAATTTTTGCCCTGGTGTTTAGCCGCGAATTCCCAGGCGGGCAATCAGTGCTTTGTAGCGTTCCATACTTCCTTTTTGGATGTATGCCAGCAGGCGCTTGCGGCGGCTGATCATCATCATCAAACCGCGGCGGGATGCGAAGTCTTTTTGGTTGATTTTCAGGTGGGCGCTGAGTTTGGTGATGCGATCGGTCAGCATGGCGACTTGGACATCTGCTGAACCGGTGTCGGTTTCATGGGTTTGGTAGTCGCCCATGATTTCTAGTTTGCGCTGTTGTGTAAGTGGCATGAATTGATTTTATGTTTTTTTGTACGATCGTCACAATCTGCAATTGTACCACAGCGAAAGCACAACTCGGATCGAATTTTTGCTGGGGATGGGTTGGTTGGCCGGGCTAAATTTGGGTTTTTATCGGCTCAAATAGCCGATCGCCTCGCGTATCCAATCTTCAGCATTACCTGTAGCGGACAAACTGCTGTCTTGACTGAGGGTTTGCAGCGCTTGCAATACTTCGGCCCCAGTGTAACCCATCGCCAGCAAAACCATCTCGACTTCTTCTTGAATCGCTGGGGGGACTCCGGCGGCGACGGGCGTTGTCAAACCCGCCTGCTGTCTCCATTCCGAGAGTTTGTTTTTGAGTTCGAGGGCGAGACGTTCGGCGGTTTTGGCGCCCACGCCCGGGGTTTTGGATAAAATGCGGATATTGCCGCCGACGATCGCCTGGACTAAATCTTGCATTCCTAAAGTATCCAACAGGGCGATCGCCAGTTGAGCTCCAACGCCGCTAACACTCGTCAACTGCCGAAACAAATCGCGTTCTGCCGCGCTACCAAAACCGTACAATACGATTTGGTCTTCCTTAACTTGCTGGTGAGTAAAGATTTGGGCGACTTCGCCGGATGCTGGCAATTGACCGGTGACGCGGGGCAAAATCTGGATTTCATAGCCAATTTGATTGACTTCGAGAGTCAAGATGACGCGGTTGCTGCCTTTGGCGATATTGGCGACAGTGCCTTTGAGATAGCTAATCATAAAATTAATAATACACCGCTATTGGCTTTCATCAAAGTCGGTGATGATGCTGCGGATTTCGTTGGGACTAATATCGGATCGATCCGATTTCGAGTATATGGTTAACAAAAGTACGATCGACGGTGATTCAACTTGATAAATCATGCGATAGCCTGCACTTTTCCCTTTTTGGATATTGCTGTTTTTCACCCTGACTTTTAAGATGATATAATCTTCGCCCATTCCGGGAATGCGATCGCCAATAAAGTTGCCACCCTGTATTTGTTCAATTACTAGCCCAGTATCTAGCCGGATTTGGCGAAATCGTTTGGATAATTCACGCAAATTTCGCTTATATTCAGGCGTTAAATCGATCTGAACGAGCTCGGATTCATTCGAGATCGATGCCCTCCCACATTTGAGAAAGAGGTATTCGCTGTCCGGTTTTAGCTTCCTGCAACGCTCTTTTGAGACTGGCTTTTACTTCTTCCACGGTCGTATCATCGGGGTCGTCTTCAGCTTCATCTGTAGGTTCCGAAAGAAGGAGAATGATTCCCAGGAGACTCGGAATATCGATTGTTAAAGATCGATCGAGCAATAATTGACCTTTTTCGGCATCGATTCTCTCCCACAGTTCAGAGATTGGTCGAGTTTGTCCGGTTTTAGCTTGCTGCAACGCTCTTCTGAGACTAGCTTTTACTTCTGCAACGGTCGTATCATCTGGATCTTCTTCAGCTTCATTTAGAGGTTCCTCAACAAGGACGATGATTCGCACTTTTCGGCCGGCATTTTCTGCGGTTAAAGGTCGATCGAGCAATAATTGACCTTTTTCGTCGATCGTTCCTGTGACTTCAAAGGCTTTCATTTATTTTTCCTTGATTTTTTTGACTTAATACTTATTATATAACGCTGCCCGATCGCTATCGTTATTTTTCAATTCAAAATCAGATGCTGTTTAACCAAAGACAAATCCGTCTGACCAAAATTCACAACCAAAGCCACATTTAAATTTTCCAATGATTTGACAAACCACATAATTTCATCAGAAGCCTTACCTTCGTAGTGATTGAACAAAATAGAAAATCGCTTCTCCAACTCTGGTTTAACTTTGCCCGAAAGCAGTACGAGTTTGAGCAGTAAACCCATTGTCCGGCTGGGGCCGAGGTTGTGCACCAAGTCGTAAAAAACGTAGTGGCTGGGATGTTGGGAATTTTCCACTACTAAGAAGTTGAACAATTGATGGCAAGTCCGAACTAACAATAGATTATTTAATTTCACCGAGTCATTTTCTGGTAATGTATTTTTAATGTGCTTGTACAAGCGATCGTTAAATTGACGCCCGCCGTATTCTGGTTCTACCGAAGATATTAAATATTCATACAAACTTACTTTAAATGATTGATAAGATGGAGTATTTCTGGCATCTCTCAGGAAAAATTGAGCCGATTCTTTGTAGGTGCGATCGCCTGCTACTTTTCCGGCAAATTCCCTGACAGCCAAGTGCAGTTCTGCATCGTTCAAAAGTGTGGGATTAGCCGCCGACTGCACAATTCCTATTTCTGTATTTCTCGGCTCAACCAAATAATTTAAATATTGAGACAAATGTGTTTCAAATTGTCGCTGTCTTTGAAATTCCAGCCGTTTGATCGTTTGCTGGTCTTCCTCAATGCTACCCTTGCTCAGCAGAGAATGTCCGTACAAATAAGGGTACCGAGAAATCAATTCGCCCAAGGGGAAAGTAGTATCTTGTTTCTGCGGTTCGGGGTCTCTATCTACGGCTTTTACTAAGCGTTCTAGGGTCTGAAATTCTTCGCTTTTAGTAAAAAATGCTATTTGTTCTTGCAGGCGCTTTACTATGTAAAATTCCATCCCGAATCGGGGTGAAGTCTGCTTGAATAAAGCTACCAAATTTGCGATCGCCAATTTGTTTTGCGAGTGCAATTGCCAGCGGTTGATCGGGATGTAGCAGCAGCGGTGGAGGATATATTTAAAGTCCCGATCCGATCGCTTGAGGGAGACTATACTGTACAAAGTTGCTTCAATCTCGCGATCGGGATACCCCATACCGTCAATAAATAGCTTTCGGAACCGCTCGATTACGTGTGCCGGGGATTCTGTTTGCACGCAGGAGACGATGTGATCGTACAATCTCTGTTCGCTGCTGCCAGTTGGAACCGTATCTGAGGGCGGGGTGAGAATGCTGCTGTCTGCATCGGTGTCTGCACTGCTGTCTGCAACTTGTGCCGCAGCGGCTGCCGGTTTTTCTGTAAAAGCTCGATCGGGATTCAAGAACCAATAGTGTTCCTGGCTTAATTGTTTGTTCGCCGCCCAATCCAAAGCTGACTGCAAACTTTCCCCGGTCAATAACTGCGATTTGTCTTCGCGATCGGAAGCCAGCCATGCTGCCAGCGCCTCGCGGTACGGAGCCAAATTGCCCAGTTCTTTTTCCACCCAAAACTGATTGAAAACTGACTGATAAATTAGGTTGGAAACTATTAATTTACCTTGAAATTTAACAACCAATCCTGACAGTTGCAATTCGATTTGTTCGGGAGAGTAATCCGCAGGTACTCCCGGTATTCCCGGCTTTTTTGGGTCTGGTTGTTGCAAAATTTGCTGGTACAGCGTTAACAGCTTGGTGATGTCGCAGCGGCTGTGGAAAATGCGGTCGCGAATTGCTGTTAAATGTTGGGGTTCGTCCCGTTCTTCCCAATTTTTGAGAATTCTGTGTTTGAGCAGTTTTTTAACCTGCTGGGCTTCGCAGTTTCTGCCGATAAAAGGCCCGTATTCAAGTACCAAGTGGCACAGTTTTTGAGTCATAAACGGTTGCCCGCCCGTCCAAGCTAATATTTCTTGGAGCACTCTTTGAGGGCGAAAAGCTTTGAGTGCTAATCCTTTTGCTAGCGGCAAACTTTCGTCGAGCTGCAATCGGCTTAGATGAATCGGCCGTCCAATATTAAAAGGGTTGCAGCTTTGATCTGGCATCAATTCTAACGGGGCTGCTACTCCCATAACTGCAAAAGTCAGGCGATCGTATTCTGGTTGCTCTGCCCGCTTGGAGTAACAAGCCCGGATCAAAGCAAAAAAATCGCTGGTACTGAAATTCAGGCGGCTGGTGCTGTCAATGTCATCTATGAAAATTACCAGATTTTGCTGAATTGACTTGAGCAGAACTTTTTCGATAAATATCTCCAATCGCTGCACCGGTGACAGCAGTTCGCGATCGTTCCACCACTTGATGGCATCAAACCTGTTTGTCAGGCGCAAAGTGCAAGCCATGCGGTACATGATTGCGGCGTACCACTTTTGGGGGGAGATGTCTGGGCTGCTGATGCTTCTCAAGTTGACGGCGGCAAAAGCTGTACCTTCTGCTTGCAACCTTTTGGCCGTTTGCACTAGCAGGCTGGACTTTCCCATTTGCGGGGCACTCAACACGTAGCAGAATTGTCCGGCTTTTAGTCCTTCGTAGAGTTCGCTGTCTGCCGATCGCCTGACATAGGTGGGCGCACCGGCAGGCAGATATCCTCCGACTTGATATTGGTAGGTTGAGTTGACTTCTGCTGTCATCTGCGAATTCATCAAGATGCTGCACCCCTATGCTCTGGGATCGAAAGGTTACAAATTGCAATCATTGCCAGCTTATACCATTTGAGATTTGAGATTTGAGATTAAAGAATTGAAGACTGGGGAATGACTTATTCAATGAGAGTTTGGAGTTGGGCCACAATGCTTGATTTTTTTTGGGTGATTCTTTCTCTATTGTCTGCTAATTCACCTTTGTGCTGCTCGATCTTTACCGTATCTTTGCAACCGTTCGCCTCAAATCCTGCGATCGTACCCCCGGCACCTGATTATTTACACTCACTCGCAGAATTATCTGGGTATTGGCGATCGTCCCTAGGTCAATATAAACCAGATCCCGGACTTCTTGGTTGTCACTGAGATTTTTACTTCGGAGAGTTTCACGGAGGCTCCGCACCCGTTATGGATCGAAGAAACTCTTTCTCCCCATCTCCCTCTCTCCCCGAATCCCCTGCGAGTTTCTCAGGAGTGAAGCGTCATTCAGAAATTGGGGCATACCAGGAAATCATACCGTCCCATCAGCAACGCCACGATCTGAATTTTTACTCAACCCGATTGAAAACACCAAAATGCTCTTTTGTTCACATTTTTTTACAATAATACTTGAGAATTCACCCGGTGGTATGATGTTACCAGGGAAACTCACAACCAAAGCGCCGTCAATCTTCTGCCTTCAGATCCCGCTGCCGAATGCCGGAGAAAAAGGTCGATCGGGTGGCTGCCAATAAAAAACCCCAGCGTTTGGCTGAGGACTGCTTGAGTGGGAGATATCGTTAATCTGCGTTTTTTTAGTTGACTTAGATGGCATGGAATTCCATGCTGCTGACACTTTCCGGGCTTCCGCAAGCGCCGGGATTATTAAGAACTAACTTTTCGGAACGAATCCACAAAAAGCTTAGTTCAAAAAAGCGCTGTCAGTGCGCGGAAAACCACTCGCTCAACTATAAAAGTTAAGTCTGTGGCTAATTGTAGAAGATGCGCCCTGATGAATTAACTACCCGATGGATTAGCACCCTGATGGCATAACTCCCTGATGGATCGACGCCCTGATGGCTTTCGCTCCACTACCCAAAAAATTCGGGTTGGTGGATGATCGTGGACATTAGTAACACGTCACTTCCGGCGTTTCCGATCGCAAGCGGGTGTGCCTGTCTAAATTGATTATGGCAGGCAGATTTATCAGAAGACAAGTGGGCTATTGCATCAACCCACTTCTGAAAAATCGGGTTAGCCAAAAAGTGCCAATCTACGGAAATCAGGGTCATCGAACATGAAAAACAGCATCTTAGTATTAGCGGTAATTGCCTCCGGTGGCATCGGCTTTTTCAATCCAGCCAGCGCCAACGCAACTGCGATCGTTCCACAACCTTCATCCGCCAGCAGTTTGACGGCTTGGGAGAGCCGTCCCGACTTCAACTACACTGGAACGAATGAGGATGGGGAGCAAGAAGAGGTAAAAACCGGTAAAGGCAGGAAATAATCGGCGCTCGCTCGCGGTTCGGTCTCAGCAGTTGTGGTGGTGTTTGTTGTCGCAACCGCCTTCGATGGAGGCGGTTAAAACTCGATCCCTGTATTAGTCTACCTAATCCGGGGGGTTGGAGTCAGTTTCAAAGAACTGTGAATGGGAAAATAAACAGGTGAGGCGAGTCTGTCGGTGGAGTTTCCTTTCTCTCTGGACTTCCTTACATTCTGATGTTTGGGATTCGGATCTGGCACAATCGTATTTCATCTCGTAAAAACCCAATGGAAAATACTCTCGAAACTACTCGCAGACAGCGGGTATTGACACGAACCCAGGAACGGCGTCAGGCGACACCCAAAGAAAAGCGGTTAATTCACCTGCTGGCGAATATGGCTTGCAGTTTGGTGAACTACGACTACAAACACGCAACGGGTAAGGGAGTTATCCCGCCATCGGAACGCAAGCTTATAGCTGAATGGCACTACCTGCGAGTTCAGCAAATTCGCCGGATCGAACGATCCCTAGAGCCCGTAGCTACCCTCAAGCGCGTCTACTACAAGAGTACACTCAGCCCGAGGGATCTGAAGTCTTTGAAGCTTCTGTGGCTGGAGGAGGACAAAAATCGCGTCAAACGGGTCGATCCTGAGTTGGACGACATCCTCAGCCAAGCTTTGGATCGGGGAGATACTTTAAAACAGCTATTTCAGACGATCGAAGCCAAAGAACGCACCTTTGCGACAACTCCTTGCCCTGGCGCTGTGCCCTTTTGGGTGAAAGAGTGGGAAGACTCGGAATATGATATCAACTATTTTCCGCCTTCGTTCTCTGCATGGGCTGCGATCGTGGACGATTAAGCTCGAGAGAAATTGTTTTAAATGGCTCGGCTCAACGCCGGCCATGCCCAAGCTCCGCATCGATCGTACAGAGAAGAGAAGTAAATCGGAGTCAGTACCGTTGTACAATGGGGGAAAACCAGGGCTTCAGCTAGTAGCTGATAGCTGATAGCTGATAGTTTCTATGACTGACTCGATTTCTACTTCTCCATTAGACTCGGCGGCCGATACAGCCGAATTCCGCTCTCAGTTACGATCGGGTTCTGAAAAAACTCAACTGCAACTGCTACAACAACACATAGCAGATTCCGGTTGGGATGTATTGATGGAATTTTTATTAGAGCGCAAGTCAGAAGCGCCAACTGCGGTAATGGGTAAGGCTTACCAAGTTTTGTACAGTGCTGACTCTCCGAGAGCGACGGAGTTTTTGCAAGCGAATTTTCCGACTGGGGTTGTGCCGCTGCGATCGGACTCTAGCATTGATTACACTCCGCTACAACAATTGCTGACCTTGCAAGAATTTCAAGAAGCCGATCGCTTGACTTTAGACAAGCTTTGTGAATTGGTCGGTGAAACAGCTTCCGCGAGAAAGTGGCTGTATTTTACCCAAGTTGAAAGTTTGCCCGTAGCAGATTTGCAAACAATTAATATGCTGTGGAAAGTTCATTCCGAAGGCAGATTTGGCTTTTCGGTACAGCGAGAAATTTGGCAGGCTTCTGGTAAGAATTGGGATAAGTTGTGGCCGCTAATTGGCTGGAAGAAGGGGAATAATTGGACGAGGTATCCGCAAGAGTTTATTTGGGATTTGAGCGCGCCTAGAGGACATTTGCCGCTGTCGAATCAGTTGCGGGGAGTGCAGCCGTTTTCGGCTTTGATGGCTCATCGGGCTTGGTCGAAATGAAGGGTTTGGGGTTTTTTGAGGACTGTTACAGCGTATTCCTGGTTTCGGTAGGGACACGGCAATGCCGTGTCCCTACGGGGAGCGGGGGTGTACTCGATGAAGGTGGAATCTGCTGTAGATACCCGACTTCTTTAAAAAGTGGGATATCTGGGTATTAGGAAAATTGGAAAATTTTATATAATACATCTATCAACTAATTAGTAAGAGGGCTGGGAGTCATGGTAGGAATTGGAACTAAACTCACTTTAGAAGATTTTCTAGCTTTGCCCGACGGAGACGTGTATTATGAGTTTGTAGATGGTCAAGCAGTTCCTAAAGTGTCTCCAAAATTTTTTCATTCGACTTTACAGTTTGCTTTGTGTAGCCTGATTCGTGCATGGTGTAAAGGAAGAGGGCGAGTCCTTCCAGAATGGGCA
>JANNOR010000191.1:0-11061 GCA_031399265.1 Cyanobacteria bacterium SOY_34_metabat_3
TGCCCACAAGCCGCCGAGTTGGAACCAGCGGGTGAAGTCCCACTGTGCTTCGGGGCCCCACAGGAAGAGGAGGGAGTGTCCGAGGCTGTTGGCTGGGGTGGATACTGCTACGGTGAGGAAGTTGGCTCCTTCGAGGTAGGAGCTTGCCAAACCGTGGGTGTACCAGGAGGTCACGAAGGTGGTTCCTGTGAGCCATCCACCTATAGCCATGTAGGCGCATGGGAATAGCAAGATGCCAGACCAACCTACGAAAACGAAACGATCGCGTTTGAGCCAGTCGTCGAGTACATCAAAGATGCCTCTTTCGTTCTGGGCGCGTCCGACTGCGATTGTCATTACGCAAATCTCCAAATAGATATAATTACAACGGATCTGTGTCTAGCCAGTAATCTCCAACTGTTGATTCTGCTTAGCAGAAAACGAATTGGATTATGAACAGACTTTACTTTTCTTTACCGTAATCATGATTATACGGGTAATTCTTTACAAGAGCAAGCATTTCTTAATAATTTTTCCGGATCTTCAGTGATTCCTTGAGTCTCGGAAGTCCGGGAAGCCCTGGAAACCCCCAAAGTTCATCGTCTGCATTTCGGAACTTCTACTATATATACTGAGGATAGAGTTCCAGACTTAGGTTTTAAGACTATATGTTCAGCATTGACATCATTGTGAAGAGCACGCCCGTGTCGCTTTCGGTGCAGCGGAAGTTGGAAGAGGACGCTGTGACTGTTTATCAGCAGGTTCTGGAGGCGATTCGCAACTCCCAACCGCAAATTTTGGAACTCACCTGCGAGAAAAATCCTGAGAAAAAAGTAGCTGTACTCAGCAGCGAGATTTCTGGGGTAGTGGTTTCTCAGAAATCTGGGACTTCATCTACAGGCAGATCCCCGGGTTTTGTCTCAATGTCGGCGGCAGAATGAGGGCTGGGGGTGTTGATGCCGATATGAGCCAGTCAGCCGTTGCTGTGCGGGATTTGGGTTTTTGCTGGCCGTCGGGCGATCGAGTTTTGCAAGGTTGCTCTCTCGATGTACCCAAGGGCGAGTTTTGGATGCTTTTGGGTACTAACGGCAGCGGCAAATCTACGCTGCTGAGGCTGATGGCTGGGCTGCTGCACCCCCAGTCGGGTGAAATTGACCTGGCTGGGCGGGTGGGTTTTGTGTTCCAAAACCCGGATCACCAATTGGTGATGCCGACGGTGGGTGCGGATGTGGCTTTTGGTTTGGTTGAGGAACAGTTGTCTAATCTTCAGGTACGCGCGAGGGTGGCGGAGGCTTTGGAGGCTGTGAATTTGCTGGAGTTGCAGCGGCGGCCGATTTATGCTTTGAGTGGGGGACAGAAGCAGCGGATTGCTCTTGCTGGGGCGATCGCCCGTCACTGCGAGATTCTATTATTAGATGAACCGACGGCTTTGTTAGATCCTGATTCTCAGTTGGATTTGGTGGCGGCGGTGCAGCGGTTGGTGAAAGATCGCGGGATTACGGCTTTGTGGGTGACTCACCGTTTGGATGAGTTGAATTATTGTGATGGGGCTTTTTTGTTGGAGAAGGGCCAAGTTGTCGATCGGGGAGATCCGGCGCGTTTGAAGCAGCGGTTGATGCAAAATCCCGATGTTTAGGTGTTAAGTAGCGGACTTAAAATAGCTGTAGAAATGAAAGAGTCGCTAGGAGCAAAAAAAAATGACTGTTGAAGAATCCATCATCGATAAGGTGCGGGTATTGTCACCTGAAAAGCAACAAGATGTATTAGCGTTCATCGAGTTGTTGGATGCGGATGAGTGGGAGCATATCTATAAAGGGCGGTTTAAGGAACTTCAGCAAGAAGTGCAGATCGGAATTGATGCGGCGGATCGAGGAGATGTCATTGATGCTGATGTGATGTTTCAAAGGTTGCGGCAGAAACTACGCCAGCAGCAAGCTCAGGTAGGTCAATGAGCAATGTTTGCCGATTCACAGTTCCCGCCAGTCGAGATATCGAAGCTATCATTGACTATGTGGCTGATAACAGCAGCTTTGATACTGCGGAATGCTTGCTCAATAAAATTAACGATCGGTGCAAGAGATTGGCAAGCTTTCCCAATATGGGACGGAAGCGGGATGAGCTGGCTCTCAATGTACGAAGTTTCCCGATCGATGATTACCTAATTTTCTATCGTGCTATTGAGGAAGGGGTAGAAGTTTTGCGAGTCGTCAGCGGTTATCGGGATTTACGGCTTCTATTCTCAGAATCTGATGAGGATTAACCGTGTGAGTGAGTAGGCATGAAGCATTGGAAAATGAAGAGCTTCAATATCAGGTAGCAGTGTGCCAGCTTGATACCAAATCAATCTCGCAATCCTCGATCGCGCAACCAAGCATTTGCCCAGATTGTATCAGCCTCGGACAGCGCTGGTATTGGCTCCCGACAATAATCTATTTCCATATCGTAACCCGCAATATCGTATACTTGATTGAAAAGCATTTGCAAATCAACAATAGGTTCAGAGTCTTCTGGACACAAAGGAACTGGGAAAGTAGGAATTGAGTTTTGAATATTAAAAGGATACATATCGCCGGCAGGAAGGCGATTTCCCCGACAGACCAAAATCCGATATTGACTGTCAATATTTTCGCCAAAAATTGGCATTGGTTCACCGCGCCGCAGCAAATCAATCTCAATTAAATGAGTGCGACTACCCAGTATTTGTTCGCGTTTTTTCTCATACATTTGCCTGCCTTTTCCAGGTCGTTTATTGGTAGGTGAAAGTATTTCGATTGTTGTAACTACTTCTTTGGTTTCCACTCCTCTGATTTCTAAATAACCTTCCTTGATAATTTCAGGCATAGGAAGTGTCACGTTCACTGGTTGTACGGTCGGTGACAAAACAGCTACATTTGTAGAGGGGTTATTTGATGTCTGAGAACGCTGTACAGTCACATCGGGAATACCGACAAGCACTGAATTTTCGCTGCTGGTTTCATACATTCGCAACTCTACGGCTACTCGATATTTAGGACGCAGTTGCGGAGATAAAAATCGGGCAATTTCACTAATCAGCCAGTGATGCAATTCAGGCCATAGGTTAGGATGCTCTAAATACGGGTCCATACCGGGAAAGGGAGATGGCATTGATGTGACTCCTTGACTTAAGTCTATTTACAGTTTAGCAAAGTTTTTTTGGCGGGAATGCTATAAGAGTAGAATCGATCGCACATTTTGCAGTTATTTCAACAATCCGTCGGGGGTTTAAACCCCCGCCTCAAAGCTAAAGTCGTCTAAAGACGACTGAAAAGGCGATCGATAAATCTCTATTTCAATCCTTTCTTTAGTCCACTTAAGTGGACTTTCGCTTTGAGGCAGGGATTTAAATCCCTGCCGGAATGTGGCAACAAGTGCAAGATATCAGTTCGATCGCATTAAACTTCGATCGCCAATTGCATCGGAATTGGCACGGTGTTTTCATCCAACACAGACACCGCATTCACGAACACAATTGTATGCGGGAGTGCGGGCATTAAGCGGCGCAGTGCATTTAGGTAAGATTCGGCATCGCGGCGACGGGCGAAGCGGGCGACTGTTAACCGCTGACAGTTGGGGAGGTGGCGAATTAGATGCCAAGGTTGAAGTCGATCGCGATAAGTCGATGGTTGTAATGTGTAATTCCCGATCGCCCTCGCCCCTTCTAGTCAAGTAGGGTGCGTCAGAAGCGTGAAATTTTCGATAAAAACTTACAATCTCGCAACTGACGCACACCCGGAATAAATGGTGCGTCAGAATTAGATTTTCGGTGATGATTCACAATTACCTTTCCTGACGCACCCTACCGCTAAAACATCTCTTTTAAACTTGATAAATCAAAAACTTTTGTGCCTCTATAGTCAAAATATTTTTCTTTTCGATCGACTAAAACTGTTTTAATTCCTAGCTGCTTAGCCCCTTCAATATCGTCTTCGATTGAGTCACCAACCATTAAAATCTGTGATGGTTCTATATTTAAATCATCCATAACAAATTCAAAAACTTTACAGCTAGGTTTGCAAAGACCAATTTCTTCACTAATATAGATTTTCTTAATATATTCCTCTAGCTTTAACGCCTTGATTTTGTCCCTTTGCCCGTCTGAAGGTCCATTTGTAAGAATAGCGGTATTAATTTCTTTTTTTTGTAAAGTTTTTAGCAAGGGGAGCACATCATCAAATAATGTTATTCCGTGATTAGCCTCTTTCATGTAAATATAATTTAGTTCTGAAGAAAACCCTAAAGGATTTTCGTGAGTACCTTGTATAACATCAGCATAGCGACGCAACCTATACTCGTCCCTAGAAATAATTCCATTAACAAACTGTCGGAACAACGTAGGCTCTATCAAGCTATAACTATTCCAAAAATGATTGACATCTATTCCAGATGATTCCAGAACTCGATTAACAAGACTAATTGCATTTTTTTTAGCTTTCTGATAATCACCAAGTGTATCATCTAGATCGAAAATGACATATTTTATCATAGCCAATTATTTCCCCCACTCTAATTGTTTATCCCAAATTATACGAACTCCAACACCAACTGTTCCTAAGCGATCTAGTTTTCCTCTTTTTGAATTACATCACGGGTGACCAGAAACCGGGTTTTTCGAGAATACTTTCCTACAAGCCACAAACTCGGTAAAAACCCGGTTTCTTTGTCGGAGCGCGTAAATCCATGCAAAATAGTAGGTTTACGCAACCTCTTCTAACTCAGGAATATGTTCAGCTTCATAATTTTCGATTAAGACACCAATAACGCCCATCATCGAAGCAAGGGGATGGCTTTCATCCTCGCCGATTCGATCGATCAGACTATCTAGTAGTTCGACTAAACGCTCATATTCCTGTTCGGTGTGAGGAACAAAAACCGTTTTAGTAATGGATGACCAAGCAGCAATTGTTCGATCGATATCAAGATTTTGGATCATTCTTTCTACCTCTCTTCTTCTTTGGTATTGACAACAAGGCAATTCCCTTTGGTGTCAACTTAAGCCTAAAAGCCTTGAGAAATCTCGTTTTTACACTAAGTCTAAATCCCCCTTAAGAAGGGGGACTTTGAGGATATTTCTTGTCCCCCCCTTCTTAAGGGGTGTGCCAGGGTGATCTAGACTTTGATACAAACAAGAGATACTCAAGGTTCAACCTTAAGTTGACACTAATGGACACTGCCGTTTCCCTTATTTCATCTCATATCCAAACAGATTCGGATCGACTTCTCCCAAATTTAAATCAGCCAAACCATACTCAGCCCAACGCCGCTGAACCATCGCCGTCATGTCGGGATCGGATTCCAAAGGTTTACCCCATTCGTGTTCGGTTTCCGGCGGCATCTTCGTAGTAGCATCAATCCCCATTCTGCCTCCCAAACCAAGTTTTTCACTGGCAAAATCTAACGTATCAAAAGGCGTATTCGGCAGAATAAATACGTCACGAACTGGGTCAACTTTAGAACTAATTGCCCACACTACTTGACGCGGGTCACGAATGTTGATACTTTTATCCACAACAATCACAAACTTGGTGTAAGTAAACTGCGGCAATGCACTCCAAAATGCTAAAGCAGCCCGACGCGCTTGACCGGGATATGCTTTATCAATGGAGATAATTGCAGCTTTGTAACTCAGGGCTTCCATCGGCAAGAAGAAATCGACAATTTCCGATACTTGCTGCCGCAAAATAGGAGTATAAATGCGATTTAGGGCGATCGCCATCATCGCTTCTTCTTTCGGTGGCCGCCCGCTAAATGTCGTCAGATAAATTGGGTCTTTGCGATGCGTCATGCAATTGAATCGTACTAACGGCGAATCTTCCACACCGCCGTAATAACCCATGTGATCGCCGAAGGGCCCGTCGGGTAAAACTTCACCGGGGGTAATCGTTCCTTCTAACACGATTTCGGAGTCTGCGGGTACTTCTAAATCTACGGTTTTGCACTTGGCTAATTGCACGCCGGAACCGCCGTAAAGTCCGGCAAATAACCATTCGGATAAATCAACGGGAATTGGGGTTGCTGCTGCGAGGATAATCAGGGGATCGACTCCCAGGGCGATCGCAACTTCCAACTTTTTACCAGCTTGTGCAGCTTTCCGCAAGTGTCGCGCGCCGCCCCGTACCGATAACCAGTGTACAGTCATCGTGTTTTTTGACTGCAACTGCAACCGATAAACGCCCACATTTGGCGTACCGGTTTCGCAATCTTTGGTGATGACTAAACCCAGGGTGATAATTTTGCCCGCATCTCCCGGATAGGGGCGAATCATCGGGATTTTGTTCAAATCCAGTCCTTCTCCCTCAAATACCACTTGCTGACAAGCTGGGAAGAAGTCGCGCCCCGGTTTTGCTTTCACTACGTCGAACAGCACTTTGCCGAATTCAATGGCTTGGGAAATCTTTTTCGGCGGTTTGGGCTGTTGTAGCATTCCCAATTTTTTGCCGAGCTCTTCTAGTTCGATCGGCTTTTCCATGTTCAGCGCCCAGCAAACCCGCTGTTCCGTGCCCAACAAGTTAATCGCCACCGGGAATTCTGCCCCTTTGACGTTTTCAAACAGTAAGCCTGGGCCGCCTTTTTGCAGCATTTGGTTGGAAATTTCGGCAATTTCTAGGTCGGAATCGACTAAAGCGCTAATCCGGCGCAGTTGTCCTCTGTCTTCGAGTAGTTTGAGGAATCCCCGCAAGTCTCTAGCCATTTTTTTTAAATAAATGTTAAGTGTCTCTACTATTATGGGGCGATTCGGGCGATCGAGTGGGGGTGAGGGGCGATCGCCCGATCGCTAAATAAATTTCTATTGTTATCGTTAATCTATGGCTTGGTATTTATCTGATTCATCAAAAACTTAATTTAGCTAATTTATATATTTAACCAAAGTTTAACCAAAGTTTAATCTAATTTTAGTCTTTTGTTATTTAATCTATTCTTAACCAAAATTTAAAACAAGCTTATTCTTTTATATGCCTTTCCTTGGGGATTTCAGTCTATCCTATGGAGGAGATTTGCAAAGACTGCTATTAATACTGAGGACAAGGAGTTATGGTTTTCTTCACTAAAGGTTGGCGACGTGCCTTTATAGTTACGCTAGCGGTATCCGCATTTTCGCTCTCATTGGTTACTTCCGCTGTAGCTGCCATTACACTTAATGGTTCTGGTGCCACTTTTCCGAAACCCCTGTACGATCGCTACTTCTCTCAGATGAGAAGTGCAAATCAAATTACTGTCAACTACGAAGCAACCGGCAGCGGTGCTGGCATCAAAGCATTAGTTGCAGGCACTGTTGACTTCGCAGGTAGCGATGCACTGATGAGTGCTGAACAAATCGGTCAGGTAAAACGCGGCGTTATTGCAGTTCCCACTGCTGGCGGTGCTGTAGCAGTTATTTACAACTTGCCTGGGGTAAATAATGTACGGTTGAATTCCGATGCGATGAAAGGCATCTTTGAAGGCAAAATTACTCGCTGGAACGATGCTAAAATAGCCGGAATTGCTGGACAAGCTAAAAACTTGCCAAATACTGCAATCCGAGTAGCTGTACGAGCAGACAGCAGCGGTACAACCTTTATTTTTGCTAACCACTTACAGGCGATCGGCAGCAGCATCAAAGGTGTTGCTCAACCGAGCTGGCCTGGAAGCCCTGTCAGCGGTCAAGGAAACGCCGGCGTAGCAGCTTTAGTGAGACAAACAGCGGGTGCGGTCGGCTACGTTCAAGATACTTACGCTCGCCAAAACAAGCTTCAGACAGCATTTATTCAAAATAGAAAAGGCCGGTTTGTAGATGCTAACTTGGAAGAAGCCGAAAAAGCTTTTGCAGGGGAAGCATTCCCAGCAGACTTCCGCTTGGTAGAAGGCAATCCCAATGACGGTTATCCGATTGTTGGCTTGACTTGGCTGTTAATCTACAAAGAGTATCCTGCTGCGAAAGCCGAGGCTATTAAAAAGATGGTTACTTGGGTGATGACTACAGGTCAAGGTATCAACAAATCCCTAGAGTTTACTACCATTCCTTCGGCTACAGCTCAGAAGGTGATTCAAACAGTTAATCAGACTGTGGTTGCCAAAGGTTAATCTGGGCGATCGCAGGGAGTTATGAGTTTATGAGTTAAATGTATGACTTAAAACTTATAACTTCCGAGTTTAAGGTGCACTACATTTACTAGCTCAAAGTGCGCAATGCGCACCATAGAAGCCCATTAGAATTACTTGTCTTTCAGCGTAAGGTGCGCATTGCGCACCCTACAAGATGATCGAAAATACTAATCTTTCCAGCACATATTTTGCTTCTTACCTAATAACTTGGCTATGACCAATTTTTCAAAGAAACCGAAGAAATTGACTCGGCAATCTGCAGAAATAAACCCAGCCCTAGACTTAACAGATACGAAGGGTGAAGGTTTATGGATGGAGTCAGGATTTACATTATTTGTATGGGCTTTTGCCTTAGCGACAGCCGGCACGCTGTTCTTGATCAGCGCGGTAATCTTCAAAGATGCTTGGCCTGCTATTAGCAAATTTGGACTCTCATTCTTGTGGAATCCCAAGTGGGATATCGGCGAGTTGCAGTTTGGGGCTTTGCCGTTTATTTACGGTACTGTGATTAGTTCTGCGATCGGCATAATTATCGCACTTCCTTTAGGCCTGTCAGTAGCGATCGTTACTAGCGAGAACTTCTTGCCTGCTTGGGTGCGATCGCCCTTGGGATTCATGGTTGAATTAATCTCAGCGATTCCCAGCGTCATAGTTGGACTTTGGGGAATCTTCGTTCTCATTCCCTTTCTACTACCTTTACAGCAATCATTGTTCGATAATTTCAGTTGGTTTCCCCTATTTAGCAGCGAACCTTTAGGGCCTGGAATGCTGCCGGCTGGAATACTGTTATCGATTATGATTTTGCCAACAGTAGCCGCCATCAGTCGCGATGTACTGATGTCAGTTCCAGCAGATTTGCGCAGTGCTTCAATGTCCCTCGGCGCAACCCGTTGGGAAACGATATTTAAGCTGTTATTGCCAGCAGCTAGTTCCGGTATTATCGGGGCTACTATCTTGGCATTGGGACGCGCTTTAGGCGAAACAATGGCCGTCACAATGGTAATTGGTAACTCAATTCAAATCAACAAATCCCTGCTAGCTCCCAGCTACTCAATTCCGGCTGTTTTGGCAAGTCAATTTCGCGAAGCACTCGAACCGCTGCACATCGGCGCTTTGATGTATTTAGCCCTAATTCTATTTGTCATTACTTTGGTGGTGAATGCAGTAGCAGTATTGCTAGTTCAACTAATCGGTGTTAAGGGAGCTAAGAACTAAAAATGTCTCAAGCACAACAAAATTCAAACAGCATTCTAGATGCAGAAATCTACAATTCCCTGTCATTAACCCGAAATCTGTTCAGCAAAGGAATGACTGTTATTGCCTTTAGTTTTACAGCTCTTGCCCTGCTCCCTTTGTTTGCTATATTATACAAAATTCTGAGCGAAGGACTAACACATTTAAGTTGGGAAGTGCTAGTGTCTTTGCCAGCACCCGTGGGAGTAGAAGACCAGCCAAACGGCTTTGCAAATGCGATTCTAGGCACAGCTTTAATGGTAGGAATTGCCACATTGCTCAGCGTGCCAATCGGGGTAATGACCGGAATATTTTTGTCGGAATTCGGTAGAGAAAACAAAGGCTTAGCCAATAGCATTCGCTTTATCACCGTTATTCTCAGCAGCGTTCCGTCAATTGTTGTTGGCGTCTTTGCCTACGCCCTAATAGTCGTTACCACCAAAGCATTTTCATCATTAGCAGGCGGTTTTGCCCTCGGCATTATTATGCTTCCAGTTATTGCATTGACCACAGAACAAGCATTAAAATTAGTGCCTAGTTCTTACCGTCTTGCTTCTGCTGGTTTGGGAGGTGGACGCTTTCAAACAATGTTTCGGGTGATTATACCTTCAGCACTCCCAACTATTACCACAGGTGTTTTACTTGCTGCTTCCAGGGCCGCCGGCGAAACTGCACCGCTGATTGTAACTGCCTTGTCCAGTCAATTTTGGCCTCCTTTAGTTGATAAATTAGGCGAGATCATGCAATCTCCCATTGGTTCAGAAACCATCTCAAGACTTAAAGAAATTCCAGAGACACTGTTGACTCCGACTCCTTCCATGTCAGTATTAATCTATGGCTATGCTAGCTCTCCCTACAAAGAGCAGAACGAATTAGCGTGGACTGCCGCTTCTGTTCTTTTGGGTATGGTTTTGATTACTAGCTTGGTATCTCGTGTCGTAACTCGAAAACGCTTACAAGATCGATAAATCAATAACTGATTTGAGTGCATCTATTAGTCAAATAGTCAAGTGTTAACACTATAACCAGGTAAATGATGAAACCTAAAACTAACTTGAAAGCAGAAAATTCTACAGATCAATCCCTAGAAGATTCTACCCCAGAAATTGACCCGAATGCAATGCCAGCACTGCGGGTTCAAGACTTGAGTTTTTCCTACGGAACTCATAAAGTCCTAGAAAATCTATCAATGAATATTCCTCACCCGCAAGTAACGGCGATTATTGGCCCTTCAGGTTGCGGAAAATCCACTTTTCTCAAAGCTCTAAACCGGATTGGTGAATTGGAGGGAAAAGTTAAAATAGAAGGAAGAGTAGAGTTTTTTGGACAGGATATCTACAGCCCGAAAGTAAACATTAATAGTTTGCGCCGTCAAATGGGAATGGTGTTTCAAAGACCGAATCCTTTTCCGCTGAGCATCTACGATAATATTGCTTACGGGGTCAGGATTTTTGGTCGCAAAAGCAAAGCAGAATTAGATGAAATTGTAGAATCTGCTCTGAAAAGTGCGGCGCTTTGGAACGAAGTCAAAGATAGTTTGAATAAATCAGCCCAGGGAATTTCGGGGGGACAGCAGCAGCGACTTTGCATTGCTCGCGCTTTGGCTGTGAAGCCAAAAGTTTTGTTAATGGATGAACCTTGTTCGGCTCTCGATCCGATTTCTACGATGAAGATTGAGGAGTTATTTCAGACTTTGCGGCAACAGTTGACTGTGGTAATTGTAACGCACAATATGCAGCAGGCGGCTCG
>JANNOR010000211.1:0-7413 GCA_031399265.1 Cyanobacteria bacterium SOY_34_metabat_3
AAAAAAAAAGTGTTGCAATGAAATGAATGAATTTATTGATTGGTTTTTATTGCGCAATATTTAGCAACTACTATTTATTGCCATCCTGAGCAACTCGATATGAAGAGCAATCTACCTCTTAATTAGATAAGATGTATAGCCGTTCCAACAAAAGTTAACAGACTGCCTTCTTTAAGAACAGACTCTATTAACTCAAATATCGCACCGCATAGATTTGAAGGATTTTGGTAAAATTAATACCGTTTACGGATACAAGTTTCCGACACTCGTAGTGGAGAGATCAAAATTTTAGACTCGGGTTCAAGCTCCCAGATTCATCTGTGGAGTCAATCGAAAATCGACTGACGGTATTGTACAGCTCTGTACGGAAAATGGGAATAGTGCATAATTTTATACAAATACAATTGAGTTATCGTTAAGTAAATATAATTAGTGACAACAGACCTGATATGCTAAATTGGTCTCAAAACAACAGCCAGTTAAGAAAAGCATAAGTTAATATATAAGACCGCAATCTTGTCAACCCACTAAATTTTATATGTAAGGCGTATGCCAGATATCTCGACTTCTGCCACAGAAAACTCCTCAAATCCCCAACCAGCTCTACTGCCGCCTGTGTTGAGAATTTTTGCAGCATTTCCAGATTACGATCGGGGAAACAGACAGTACGCATCGGGAAGGTACGAAGCGGCAGTGCTTTGCTACGGAAAAGCGGTGCAAATTAAGCCCGACTGGACTCGGGCGTGGCTAAATCTAGGCAAGGCTTACAAACAACTGCACTCCTACGCAGAAACGGTGGCCTGCTGCGATCGGGCTATAGCAATTAATCCAGAAGAATATTGGGCTTGGATGCTGCGCGGAAGTGCACTGTTGAATTTGCAGAATTACCCAGAATCGATCGCAGCTTTTGACAAAGCAATTGAAATCGAGCCAGAAAAGCACGAAGCCTGGTATCAGCAGGGCAGAGTTTTAGAAGAATTGCAGGAATGGGATAAAGCAGCAACCTGTTACAAAAAAGCCACCCAAATTCATCCGAATTTGCCCGCAATGTGGTGCCGGCAAGGCAACGTACTGCTGCAAGCGGAGCGCTACCCCGAAGCCGTGGCGGCCTACGAGCGCGCGCTCAAACTCGTTCCGACTAATTGGGAAGCTTGGCTGAACCGAGGTTTGGCTCTGATGAAGGCAGAACGCTATGCTGAAGCTGTAACTTCTTACGATCGGGCGATTCAACTGCAACCGCAAAACAGTCTGGCTTGGTTCAATCGAGGCATTGCTTCGGCAAAACTGCACAAATATGGAGAAGCAGTGACAGCTTACGATCGCGTACTGCAACTGCAACCCAACGACTGCGAAGCTTGGTTTTATAAAGGCATGGCCCTCAAACACCATTGGCGCGACGGAGCAATTGCTTGTTTCGATCGGGCAATTAAAATCAATGCTTTTTATCCAGAAGCATGGATCGGGCGCGGCCAAACACTGTCAGAATCGAGAGATTGTGAAGGAGCGATCGCCGCTTTTGACAAAGCGATTCAAATTAATCCTAATTTCCCTGAAGCTTGGCTGGGTAGAGGCATCGCCCTCGCAGAATTAGAACGTTATAAAGATGCCATTATCGCTTACAATAACGCCCTACAAATTGAAGGTAACTTTCTAGAAGCTTGGAATTTGCGAGGCGAAGCTCTAGAAAAATTGGAGCAATACGAAGAAGCGATCGCCTGTTTTGATAAAGTGATCTCACTCAGTTCAGAAGCAGAAATTACATCAAAAGTAGGCTTGCAGCAAGGAGCTGCCCTAGAAAAATTGCAGCGTTACGAAGAAGCCGTCGCAGCTTACAACCGCGTCATTAAAATTGTGCCAGATAACTTTGAAGCTTGGTTAAAACGCGGCAACACTCTCTCAACTTTGCAGCAGTACGAACAAGCCCTAGCATCGTACGATCGAGCGATCGCTATCTGGCCCGACAGCTATCAAGGCTGGGTAAAACGAGGTTTGGTACTGGAGAAAATGCAGCGTTATTCCGAAGCACTCGTCGCTTTTGACCGAGTGATTCAACTCAAGCCAGACAACTGGGAAGCTTGGGCGCAGCGGGGCGACGTTTTGCAAAAATTGCACCGGACTCAAGATGCAATTAGTTCTTACGGAGTCGCCCTAGAAATCAAACCCGATTATTACGAAGCTCTAGTCAGTCGAGAAGAATTGAGGCTCAAAGACGCAATTCCGGGAAAATGGTAATGAAATGCTGGCACCGCGCGTAAAACTTTCCCTCATTTCTCTTCCTCTGTGTTCTCTGCGCCCTCTGTGGTTAAAAAAAATCTAATTCAAAAATCAAGCAGATAACGCCAAAAGCGCAAGATGTCAACTATCACAAATACTTTTTGTCGGAGATTGCACTCGCTGCACCCAAAATAGAAAATTCTGACAGCCAATTGCTGATTATGCGGGCTTCATGTTATAGTAATTTTTCAAGAAGTATATTCGGTTGCGTAGTTTGTTGGTGTTTATTTACAAGCGTCTCTCCGAATCTAACTCTCTGCACCCTAAGATGATTCTGGAGATTTTATGTCGATTTACGTGGGTAATCTTTCTTATGAAGTCACTTCCGATGACCTCAGTGAAGTATTTGCCGAATACGGTACTGTAAGCCGCGTCCAAGTGCCAATGGATCGGGAAACAGGCAAGATGCGGGGTTTTGCTTTTGTGGAAATGGCAAGCGAAGCCGAAGAAGCAGCAGCAATCGCAGCTCTAGATGGTGCTGAGTGGATGGGTCGCGATTTGAAAGTCAACAAAGCCAAACCTCGCGAAGACAACAAACGCTCAGGCGGCGGCGGCGGCTGGGGCGACAAAGATCGCTCTTCACGACGCTACTAAGTTTTGATACTGAAAATTTGAGTTTTGGCAGTTAACGGCAGGTGCGAATGCTGCTTTTTTTGCGGTTTGTTCGATCGACGGCGACCCATCAAATACAACTTCCAAACCTCTAAATCAGTTTTGCCTCCTCGAAAGAGGGGGCTTTGTTTTTGGCAAAAAATCCCCGCCCGGTACGCCTCGCGGCGAATTTCTCGGCTTAACTCGCGATTCGATTGTCCTCTGAACTGCTTTTTCCCAGAGGCGATCGGGATTTCTCCGGTCAACTCCTGTAAACTATCAATTGAGAAGTCAGCACAAAGATCAAGCTAAAATAACGGCAAAAGTGATATTGCTCAAAAAAATAAATAATCTTTACTGAAAATTAGCCGATAAAACTAGCCAGACCAGCAAATCTATTGATTTTGCATGAATAAAGATGCCCAAGGTCTACAGCACGGCGGAACTCATTAAAATCCTCGAAGCAGAGCGCCAAGCTTGCTTGCACGGTCGGCGTCTCAACTTGGCTGAAACTCCTGCTACAGGAAACCCCGTGATTGACCGCTTTCTCAAATCTGAGGGCGTCCAGAAGTTCATTGCTTATCAAAATTTTAAGGCAGCCGTACACGAATACCAGCGGGAATATCAAGTTTCTGGGATTGTGTGGCGGGAAATGACTGTTAAAGGCTACAGTCTGCGCTACCCAGCAGTCGATGACGAATTAATCGCTTTACCAGTTGATTTGATAACGCTAGCAGCGGCCAAGATGGCGATGCTGCAATTCTGGCGGGAAATAACTGCGGGGATGGATTTGTATTTGAGTATTAACACGGGTAAAGATTTTCGGCAAATTGAGCCTGTTGATGTGGAGGCGATCGTCCAGCGCACAGAATGGGTTAGTCTGTCTAATTGGGAAAAATTAGATTTTTTAGAAATATTGTTGCAGTTGGGTTGGGGAAAGCCGGAGGAGGCTTATTACAAACGGGGATGGCCTGCGTCGGGAAGCGAGTACATTCATGCTGTTAAACCCGGACAGAAACCGATTTGTTAATTGGTAATCGGGAGTTGGGAATTGGTTATTTCATATCGGAAACTCTATCTGTAAGGTGCGCAGTGCGCACCCTACAAGTACAGGAATTACACACTCCGACCAAAGAAACCGGGTTTTTTACCGAATCTACGGGCTGGAACGAAATATTTTTGTAAAAAAACTCGGTTTCTGATCCCCATACCTAATTCCTCAACTAACAACTAACCAATAACATTTGACATTTGACAAAGCATCAAACCAAACCACTGATTTGGATCTGTCCAAACTTTTACAGGCTTTAAACCGCGCTGCGAAAGTTCTTCCCGTACAGTATTCAGATTAAACTTGCGCGAAATTTCGCTGCGGATAGTTTCTCCTGCTGCAAATTCAACCGTTAAATTGAGAGCGCGCAACTGAACTGTTTGCGCTTTTTTACTTTTTAAGTGCATTTCAATTTGACATTTATCTTGATTGTAAAAAGCCCAATGCTCGAACTGCGCCAAATCAAAATTTCCCTCATACCTTCGATTTAAATGCCTGAGCATATTCAAGTTAAATGCAGCCGTTACTCCTTGACTGTCATCGTAGGCCGGTTCTAAAATATCCTTGGATTTGTCCAAGTCAATTCCTAGCAAAAAATACTCTCCCGGCTGCAATGCGCCGACTATTTGCGAGAAGAATAGATCGCATTCTTGAGTGTTGAGATTGCCGAGGGTACTGCCTAGAAAGCAAATCATTCGGGTTGGCAACGGCGAGGATGCAATTTTAGCTAACGCTAGTTCGTAAGTGCTGACAAGTCCGTGAATCTGGAGCGATGGATAATCGGCTAACAGTTGACAAGCGCTGCTTTCTAGGATTGTGGGGCTGATGTCGATCGGCAAATAGTGCAGGGGATATTCCAGCTTGCTGTAAGCATCGAGCAGAATCCGAGTTTTGGTGGAACTACCGCTGCCGAGTTCGACAATTTCGCACGGGCCCGTCAAATGGGCGATCGCCCCCGCGCATAAGAGCAAAATCGCCGTCTCAGTGCGCGTTAAGTAGTATTCCGGCAACTGACAAATCAACTCAAACAGGTTCGAGCCGCGATCGTCGTAGAAATACTTTGGAGGCAGGGATTTGGGGTTTTGAGTCAACCCGCTAACGACATCGCCGCCAGTATTGATTTCTGCGGGTCTTGGCGTCCCAGCGATCGCTAGGTGCTCTAAGTGCAGGCGATTTTCCTTTGTTGAGGCTGGGTTTGTCGTGTCGGACTGTCTTGGGGATTTCATGCGAGTAAAATTAAGATGCACAAATGGGTATAGCACAGGGTCGCGTTGCCAAATATCAGGCTCAAGCCGGATTTTTTTATGCCGATCTCCGTTTTGTATTCTCTCACCCTCCGGGCGATCGCATCCACAATTAAAACTTAAAAATTATCCATGAAAATTATCAGATAATGAACAAAACTTTTTTTTTTCATCTTTTTAGTTGGGGAAAAGTTGGGCATTTTGCAAACAAGTTTTGTCTAATTTCCATCTCCAATAATCTATATGCTGTTGGTAAATTAACCGCGATTAAGTTCGTAGTGAGGACTTTATTTCTCTGGAAAATCAAAGGACTAAAGTCCTCACTACGAACCTATTTGAACGCTGTTATAATTGCATAGCTAACTACTTAGCGCAGCGAAAACCAGCGATGATTTGCCGGACGCCCGGATAGTACCAATTCCGAAAGCTCGATCGCAGTGCATGAGGAAAAGTCGCCCAACTCCCGCCTTTTAAAACCCGGTGTTCTCCATCAAAATAAACTTCAGAATATCCCCTGTAAGGATAACTTTCAAATCCCGGATAGGCGTCAAAGGTTGAAGCAGTCCACTCCCAAACATTGCCCAGCATATCGCAGCAGCCGATCGCACTTGCTCCTTTTTCAAAGGCATCGACTGGCGAGGTATTGGCAATATTGTTGCTGTGATTGCACAGGCTGGCGTTTGGCTGTGATTCTCCCCAAGGATAGATGCGGTATGTTTGATTTGCCCCGTCCCAACTGGCTGCTTTTTCCCATTCGGCTTCCGATGGCAAACGCTTACCGGCGAAGTTGCAGTAAGCTTCGGCTTCGTACCAACTGACACCGCAAACTGGATGGTTGTTGAAAGCTGGATTTTCTGACCAGTAAAGCGGGCGATCGACTGCTTCGCCTTGCAGCCATTTCCAACCGTCTGCTGACCACCAATCGGGGTTTTGATAGCCGCCGGATTCCATGAAATTTCGGTATTGATCGCAAGTGACGGGATATCGATCGAGCGAGTATGCTTCTAAATAACACAGGTGGCGCGATCGCTCGTTATCCAAAGCCTCAGCAGCATCGCTTCCCATATAAAATTCCCCGCCCGGAATCTCAATTTCTGAATTGGGAATCGGGCATTGGGCATTGGGAGTTGGGCATCGGGCATCGGGCATTAATATTCCTTCTTCCTTCTTCCTTCTTCCTTCTTCCTTCTTCCTTCTTCCTTCTTCCTTCTTCCTTCTTCCTTCTTCCTTCACCTGCATTTGCAGCACGAAAGCAACTGTTTCGCAGTGCTGGCTTTCGTGCTGAATCATAAACCGCCAAAGACGTTCTTGCTGTGCGATCGGCGCTACTTCCAAATAATCTAACACCTTTTTTCTGACCGCATCCAGATATAATTCAACTTCAGGAAAAGTAGGCAAAAAAACCCGTTGTTTTTTGGGTAAAGTATCAGCAGCAAATAGTTTGTGATATTCAGGAAAAACGGGTTTAAATCCACCGCATTTCTGCAACAGCCACAAATCCTCAGTATAAGCAATGTGACCTAAGTGCCAGCCAACCGGACTGAAATCTGGATGAGCTTGGCGGCAAAAAGTATCGTAATCGATGTCTGCAAATAGTTTGAAAGTGCCGCGGCGACACTGCTGCAAATCGCGATAAATTGCCTCTCTACAAGATTGGATAGATTTCGATATCACCGTCTTCTCCCGTACTGATAATGCTTTGGACTGGACACTCGTGCCAATTGCCGCCAAATAAAGGCTCAGAAGCAATGATGACAGAATTGGGGAAAGTTAGATCGTCCCGCAGCCAATAAAGGGAAGGAGGGGCTTTTTGAGAAGCAAAGCGAGAAGCAACGAGCTGGTGTCCGTCGCTGATTATGATATTAGCTGAAAATTCAACTTGGTGAGAGTTTGCTAGCTCTGCTAAAATTTTCAGAGAGTTTTGCAAAGCAGCTTCTAGAGTCAGATTTGCGGCTGTTAATTCGTTGACAAATAAGCCGAAGATATGCTCTGAATCTGTAGTGCCGTTTAGTGACTGATAAAGGGTATCGCTGAGCCGATCGCGAATTGGTCTGTAAAGAGTTTGCCGAAAATTCTGCACGAAGCCGTTGTGTACGAACATCAGGCGATCGCACTGAAACGGCCCAGAGTTGCTCAAATCGAGAGCTTGTCCTGAAGTTGCACTGCGAACATAGCCTAGAACACAGCCGGATTCAACGTATCGACTGATACTCGGCAGGTTGATGTCGTTCCAAATTGGCTGTACATTTTTAT
>JANNOR010000277.1:0-14254 GCA_031399265.1 Cyanobacteria bacterium SOY_34_metabat_3
TGCTGTTTTTCTGATCGACAGCTTCTGATCTAGATGGGCTGCTACTATTTTGGCTCGCAAATCTACTGAATATGCTTTCATTGGTGTATTTTTTTAAATTTATTCTTAATTGTACCTCATAACACCAGGAAGTGCTGTATCATAAGTTCTATTGCGTGAGAGTCTGGGATCTTGTTGAATGTCGCGCAAGTAATTCCGTGCTAGGCAAAACACAGAATAATAAGCTCTACTGACAGCCGATCGCAATTTTGCTTCTTCACTGGTTCCGGCTAGCTCTTGTGCTAAATTAAAGTATTCTGACCAATCGAATTTCATTCCCACCCCAAGTCAATGTTTAGTATATTGTTAGGAATGACAAGACTCGCATCTAGCCACCAAGTGCGATCGAGAGTTTTTAACTTTTCAAAAGCTTCCTCGACTTCGAGCTTGGTGTAAATGGTAATCCAGAGCGATCGCCAATTGGCAATTTCTGGATCTGTTTTCACTTCCAAGCCCAATCTTTCCGTAGGAAATAGTTCTCTAATCTTAGAATGAGCTTCTAAAATCAAAAGTGCGATCGCTTCTTGTTCGATGATAATTTTAAAACTTTCTAGAGGATCTTCTACTATGTAGAGACTTCTGATTTTATTGAAATCGGCGATTAAATCGTCAAAAGGTGTGGTTTTAATGGCAGACTCTTGAATGGCAGTCATAATTGTCGATCGCGAATGCTTTGCTTGTTACTATTTTAGCAACTACGATCGTATTTTGTAGACGTAGAGTGCGATCGCCATTATGTTATCAACCTAACAAGATCGTTCGGCGGTTTCAACCGCGTCTACACACACGAAGTCTGCCTTCCCAGACTAAGAATTCTACTTGTTTCCAGGCTCTGGCTCCAATTTTACTCCGCAATCGAGGCAGAGCCTCTAAACATCGGTTCCCCGGCAGAACCGGGGAACCAGGAAAAAGACTAAAGTCCTTAGTACAAACGATCTTCTTCCTTACCCTAAAAAGAAATAATCAAGTAACCATTCTGGAATTTAGCACCTGTGACTGATTTTCCGGTTAGCTGCGGAGGTAACAAAATATTGCGCCGCTGATCGCCGGCTTCGATCGTCACTTCCGGCCCAGATTGAATCAATTTAATTTCTTTCTTGTCAAATGAGGGCAAAAACAAACTAACTTGACGCTGGGCAATATTAATGTCGATCGGCTTTGGAGCTTTTGCAGCCTGCGAAAAATCTGGCAAAGCATCGATTAGCGGTTGCCAATTATTGTCGCTGTGCGCCGGTACCGAAACCGCCGTCAAAGGTTCAAAACTCGCCGCCAGAGCTTCTGTAAGCGGTGCTTGATTGACAATTACACCCCCAACAGTCAAGCCAACTTGTTGAGAACTTCCCCAAAGATAGCGGGCAGTTGCGATCGCACTTGCATCCGCAGTCGTCACCAAATAAGCAGCCGTGCGGTTCGGATTTGCCAGCGCTTCCCTACCCTTATCCAAAAAATTATCGACTTGCTTAGTAGATTGAACAGCATTATCTCCCGACAAATCCACCGTCAACACCGTACTGACAACCGGTTGAATAAAAGGTGAAAGTGCTTTGCCCAAATCGGAATCTACCAAAGCTTGGCGGAACCTGCGGATGTACCAACTCAAAATTTCCGGCATTCCTAACATCCGCAGCGTATCCATCCCGCCGCTGCTGTCGTAAACAATGACATCATATTGTTTGCTGTCGTCGCACTCCCGAAGTTCATTCAAAGCCAGGGCGCTGTCCATTCCCGGCAACACTCCCAATTCTTGGCCGTAAATGTCCTTAAAAAACGGCGTGCGGACATATTGCGCTTCCAGTTGTTTAACTTCGTCCCATCTCCGTTCCAGCAGCGGCGCGCTTTGCACCTGTACTGCTTTGAAGTTGGGGGCGATTTCTTGCGGGGTGGAAGTCAGGGGAGTTCCCAGCAGGATGCCCAATCCCGGCCCCGGATCTTGCCCTAGCAGCAAAACTCGCTTGCCGGCGGCCGCATATTTTTTAGCAGTTGCGATCGCGATCGTACTGCGGCCAGTGCCGCCTTTACCCAAAAATGTCAAAATCAAAGCCATTTTCTGTTCTCAGTGCCAAAGCTTACTACTTAACATTTAAGCGCAACCTTCAGCCAGAGTGGGGAAGGGGAGAGTCGAGGAAGAGGAAAGTGGGAGAGTGGGAGAGTGGGAGAGGGGAAGAGTTGGGAAAATTTTCCCTCTTCCCTCTTCCCTCTTCCTTCTTCCTTCTTCCTTCTTCCTTCTTCCTTCAGCTTCTACTAAATGGCTTCTAGCTCATCTTCAAAAAACCAAGTCGCAAAACCAACGTCAAACTTGACAACCACGCCTACTCCGCTGCCGTCAACCATTCTGAATCCGTCCACAGTGCCTACGGGATTCTCCTTTATCTTGCCCACCATATTTGCAGGTATCCGATCTCTGAGACGGCGCACCTTAACTCTCTGACCTACTTCTATTGCCACTGAAATTGTTCTCCTGCTCTATATAACCTATATACAACCGTCCATTTTACAGTTTGGCGTCTACTTCCGAACAGCAACGCTAGTTGCCGATCGCTCCCGATGATTTTTAGCAGAATTATCGATCGACTTTCCCTAAAAGACGGTATTCTAGTCGGAGTTGCTGCTCTTCGGTTTGCGATCGGGCTGGCTATATGAGAGCCTCGTAGAGTTTTACTCATGGCATATCCCGTCCCCAGACCTAGCCGACGCACTGAGATAATTATTTTTTATCGCTTTGCAAAGGAAACTTTTTTATTAATTGCCGCAAATACAGAATTTCTCCGCAATTATTCATCCTTCCGGCAGAAGGCAAAAAGCATTCAAAAGCAGTAATTAATCTGATGTTTGCTATATATCAATTCTCGCTCGCAAACCTTGACATGGACGGAATATCATGGTAATAAAGACTTTGAGCCTGGGAGGCAAAATTTTCCGAAGGTCAGAACTTAGCAAACTGCTGGCGTTGTAAAAGTTTACTAAAATATGAAACTAAAAACAAGATTTAATGCTAAGCTTTCATGCTGAGAAAGTTTATTTGTGCTGCTGTTTTACCGCATAAAAAGTGGAACGATTGCCGGATTTAAGGAGTCTAATAGAGAAAGGAAGTCTAGGAACTTCAACGTGACAAAATTGAAATTATGAATAAAATTTTTACGTGCTGGCGATCGACCAAAATTCCGCTCATCAGTTTATCCTTAGCTGTACTGGCCTGTCTGCCGTTCGGCCGATCGACGATCGCCAGTCCGCTATCTCCATCCCCCAAACAAACGTCCGGCGTTACTAAAATTGTCTCGCCTGATCGACCGCCAGCACTGCCAATCGGCTCAAAGTCTCCCAAAAATCCGGTAACAGTGGCCGCTAATCCATCCCCAGGAAAGACGATCCAGGCTCAGGGAACAGCCGCCGGACGATCGCTCGAAATCCGAGAAATTCGCGGTACTGTGACGTTTAAAGGGCGGCCGGCAGTCGTGGGCGATCGGCTTGTGGCACCCGGAGACGAAATCATCACCGGCCCCGATTCCACAGCCCGGTTAGCGATCGACAACAACACCGGCATCGTCGAAGTTGCCGAAAAAACCGCAGTCAAAATATCCAGTCTCTCAGGCGAAAAAGACACAGCCATTTTTGTCAGCTTTGGGCGAGTCAGATTGTCGATCGGCAAAACTGCTGCGACAACTCCCGCGCCCAACACCTCAACAATTATCCCCCCGAACCAAATCGCCTCCCTCAATACCTTCAGCGGACTCGGCAAATTGAATCAAATCGCCCAACAAAAAAGTTCTGCCAGAACCGCCCCAGTCAGAGTTGAAACCCCCGAAGGCGTTGCGGGAGTCCGCGGCACCTCATTTGGTGTCAGCGTCGGGCCCGACGGCAAAACCTCAGTCTCCACCATTGAGGGTGCAGTCGTAGTCTCCGGGCGCACAGATGCCGAAGTAGTTGTCAACGGCGGTAGCGCGACGACAATTTTCCCTCAAACCCCGCCCGTTGCACCCTCAGCGAGCCCTCGCCTAGCTCAACTCAAAGTCCGCAGTTTGTTTAGAGTCAGTGGCAATATCTATCGTCTCAAAGGTCAAGTTAACCCGATCGACATAGTTTATGTGAACAACCAAGCGATTAAGATCGATCGAAATGGCAACTTCAGCATCCAAGGGATTTTACCTCCCAGCCGCCGCCTCAAAATCGTAGTGCGAGGCCCCTCTGTCACAGAAAGGCATTACAGCTTCGCAGTTCCCTAAACAACCTATCTAGGGCCATTCCAACGCTGGCGCACATGAGGATGTGAGTGAGATCGCACGTCTGGTTTCCGTTGATTATTTCGGGTAGGGGCGAAGCATTTTGCGGCGGATCTCGGCAGTCAAAATAAATAAATTTTGCGCCAACGCTTCGCCCTTGCGGTATTGTTAAACTTCATGACTGTGACTTTTCTCGAATCTCGGACTCAAATGTCAATTATTCTGTACAACTAATTGCATGAAGTTCAAAGAATGGATTGAGCATCTACAACAACATCAACTGATCGGCCTCCGGCAATATATAATCACAAATCCTCCCTGGATGACAGGCGCTGTAGCAGGCGTAATGTCTGTAGCCATGCTGCAATTTGGGATGTGGAAACCCCTGGAATATTTGGGATACAAAACGCTATTTGAAATTCGAGAATCGGGAATATTACCAAATCCTGGATGGGATTCGAGAATTGCCGTAATTGCGATCGAACGGCATTCCTTGCAGAAATATGGTAAATTTCCTTGGCCCCGCAACCGCTACGCCGAACTACTGTCAGCACTCAAAAAATCTCCCCCCACAGCAGTTGGTTTTGATATTCTTTTCGTCGATCCGAGTCCGAAAGATGATATTCTAGCCGCTGCGATCGCCGCCAACGGCAAAGTCGTACTCGCCAGAACCACCAAGGAAGAACCCGTACCATCATTAAAAGCAGCCGCCGCAGGTGTCGGACACCTCATCCACGAACCCGACAGCGACGGCGTTAGTCGCGAGTCAAAAATCTTTCGGGCCGGAATTCCTAACTTCGGTTTAGCCATGACTCACAGGTATAATGCTGCTCACCCGCAAAATCCTGTACTGCTACCACAGCCAGAAAGTATACAGGAACAAAAAGTCTGGATTAACTGGCCAGGGAAAACCGAAAATCTACCCACCTATGCTTTTGTCAATGTTGTAGAAGGTAGAATTCCTAAAAATGCTCTAGCGAATAAATTAGTCTTAGTCGGCGTAGTCGCTACGGGTGTTGACCAGATATCATCACCTCTCAACAAGACTACAGCCGGGGTTTATTTATATGCAGCATTGGTTGACAATTTGCTCAATCACCGCTTGCTGCGGCGGCTGCCTGTACTGCTAGAAATTTTGTTATTGTTGGCGATCGGCCCGCTTACTTCTTGGGTGCTGTGCAAGCGAGGCGTGAAAGAAAGAATTGCGATCGCTCTCGGTTTACCTGTTGTTTGGATTGTGGCTGCTGCTTTGTTATTTGGCTTCTATTTTTGGTGGATTCCGATTGCCGCACCCATCGGCACTCTCATTTTATCCGGCACTGCTTTGCAACTGCGGGAACAGTACGAAAAACAGCAGTTGATGAGGTTATTTGAAAAGCACGTCGCTCCCGAAACTGCTCAGCTTATTTGGGAACGCAAAGCTGAGATATTTGAACAGGGAGAACTCGAACCTCAAGAACTTACAGCAACTGTATTGTTTATGGATATTCGCAGTTTTACTTCGATTTCCGAAAAAATGCCGCCGCGAGATTTGCTCAACTGGCTGAACAATTATTTGGAAGCGATGACCGACTGTATTATGGATCACGGCGGCGTTGTAGATAAATACATCGGCGATGCAATTATGGCAGTTTTTGGGGTGCCTTTTTGCCATAGCGAATATGCAGAAATTCAACAAGATGCTTTGAATGCAGTTGCGGCTTGCATTGCTATGCACGAAAAGCTGCACGAAATTAACCAGCAGCTTAGAATCGATCGCAAACCTTTAATTAAGTTTGGCATTGGTTTGCATACCGGACAGTTAGTTGCCGGCACTGTCGGCGGTTCTAGACGTTTGAATTATTCTGTGATCGGCGATGCTGTCAACGTTGCTGCTAGATTGGAAGCGATGAATAAGGAAATTATTACGAATAGTCCTTTTAATTTGTTGGTGACGGGAAGGACTTTTGCTTACGTGCGCGATCGCTACGAAGGCCAAAAAGTAGGAGCAATTCAATTGCGCGGTAAAAAAGAAGAGACTGTGGTTTATGCTATTATGAGCGAAAAGCATTAGTTATTGGGAATTGGGAATTGGGCATTGGGAATTGGGCATTGGGAAGTCAAAATTTACTATTTAAAACTTTCCTTCTTCCTTCTTCCTTCTTCGTTCTTCCTTCGGCTATAGCCTTTCTCAAAAAAGTGAGGTATGCCCTATGCCCTATGCCCTATGCCCTATGCCCTATCCCCATGAGTACCTCATCTTTCTGAGAAAGGCTATATGTCTAATCAAATACACTCAATCTCAAACTTTTAGCTATTTGTTCCAATAGAAACAAACCGCCGATCGAATTCCCCTCTCGATCCAGGGGCGGACTGTAACAGCCGATCGCACCTTGACCCGGAATTACCGACAGCAATGCCCCGCTAACTCCCGACTTCGCCGGCAATCCCACCCTCCGAGCAAAGCGGGCTGAGGCTTCATACAAACCGCAAGTAGCCATCAGCGCTTTCACAGTGCGGCAGTTTTCCCAGATTGCTTCGCCACCAACCAAAACCATTCCCAGCTTAGCTAAATCCTCCACAGTCCCCGACAAACAGCAGACGCGATTGTAGGTTTCCAAAGCAATTTCGGAGTTTTGAAGATAACCGGATTGTACCATTTCTAAGGCGAGATTCCAGTTATTTTGATTCGGCACTGCATTCACTGAATCGAGCATTAACTCATCAATAAATAACTGACTGTTTGCTTGTTGGTTCAGCCAAGTCCGCAAATTTTCACAGCGCGCCGCCGCATTTTCACCCGGAATCAAAGACGCTAGGGCGATCGCCCCGCTATTAATCATCGGATTTCTCGGCTTCCCCCGATCGGTTTCCAGTTGAGTTAAAGAATTGAAAGGCAGTTCCGAAGGCTCGCAGCCAACGCAGTCAAATACCGCTGTTTCGCCCAATTCGCACAGCAAGTAAAGCAGCACGAACGGCTTGACGCAGCTCATCAGCGGGAATGTTCGATCGGTGCAGCCCCAGCTCAAAATTTGACCGTCAATTCCCCGAATTTGCACTGCTAACTGTTGTTTGTCTGCTTGCGCAAGGAGAGGTACGTACGCGGGAATTTGACCGGATTTACTGCGGTTAATTGCCTCTGTTGCCCATGCTGCCAGTTGTTCTGGTTGCAGGGAAGATAGTTTGGGGGTGGATATTTTCAAATTTGATAGCTGATTTTTTTAATTTAAAATAAAGTGCGTTAGCGAAGCCCTTGAAGAGGATCGCCCGATCGAGATCACAAACTTTTCCATGCCCGATTTTAGAATAAATCTATGAAAAAAAATTACTTTGCATAAAAACCTGCTCTTTGCCCAGATAGATAAGTAGCAGCTTTAATGCCAAGTTGTGTTTCCCGATCGCAACCAGCACTAGCTGGAAATGCGTTCAAATCGTGATTTTAAACCCCCAGCAATGGGTCAGGGTGCTTCTGTAACTTAATTCTCAAGGGAGAAATTCGCAATCCTTTCCGGATACCCCCCGAACCTCTGAGAATTTACTATCCAACCGAATCTACCAAAATCAGGATAAAAAAATGTCAGACGAAGCGAAACCAGATCCGCTAGTTTTTAAGGGTGTGTGCAGCGAAGGAATTCTCAAAGGCAAAGAAATTGAAGGCAAACTAGACCTCAAAGTCATCGTCAACTCCGCCAAACCAAAAGACTCGCCGCCCAAAAAATCCGAGTGGGAGCCAGTGATCTTTTGGGTATTGTTTGCATTCATGGCAAACTTGATTGTCGGCGATCCCGCCGGAATGAGAAAACACAACTCCCCACAAAGGTCTCCTTCATCTAGTGAGATGTTAAACCAATCTGGGGAGCAGTCGTTGTTGCCTAAGAACACTTCGGCTTCGCTCAGTGACCGTTAGAGGCCACTTTAGGCCCTGGGAGCCTGCCAGCCGCGCAAATAGTAATAAAAAGACCCGAAATATTCATCGAATACTCGCGTCGTAGTTACCAAAGCTTCTGCACTAGGCAAAAAATCTCCCGCATCCAAGCGGAGTCTGGATTTCCCTCCAGCCGTGGGCTGGAAAGTGTAGAAGTCGGTAGCTCTGGGAATCACCTGAATTCCCATATTCGCAAATGCTAGGCTGGCACGGCGCATCTGAATCGCAGATGTTACCAGAATTACTTTGCGCCCGACGCCTCGGCCGTCGAGTATCTTTCTGACTTCTTCGGCGCTGGTACGTATGTTGCTGCCGTTATCATCGAGAACGATGCTGCTGCGGGGCACGCCCATGTTGTTCGCCAGCAAAGTCTCGATATCCTTAGCTTCGCCAACATAGCCCTGCAACTCTGGTCTGGGCCCTGCGGTAACGATGACCAAAGGTGCCAGTTGTTTTCTGTACAAAACGGCAGCATAGGGCAGGCGATTGCCCGTATCTGTCAGTTGAATCGCTACTCGGTTGGGGATGTGAGGCTGAGTGGTTCCCTTGCCCAGCAGGACGATCGCCGCTGCTGTTTCGTCGCAGCAAGCTATGCGAACAGCCGCTGCGGCGTCTCTTTCTGCTTGTTCGGCGAACCAATAAGCGACAACTGGCATACTCGAAAGGATCAAAACCAGCAGCGCTGCCAAGATCATTCTCGGCGCCGGGTTGCGGATGCCCCCGTTCGTGATCAGCGCCGATGCAATCACCAGCAGCGTGATCGAAAAACCCAACGGCTTAAAGAAGAATGCTATTAAGCCGAAAATCGCTGCTCCGACTGGCGTGTCTGGCGCAAAAAAAGCTAGGAACAAAAGGCTGATCAGCAGCAAAACGCGCAGCCGATCTAATAACGGATTGTCTTTGCCTCCTGATTGATCCCACCACGATTTGATCAGTGAGAACAGGAGGAATAGAAATAGAATGCGAGCTAATAGTTCTGGCATCTTGCAATATTCTGTGTCTTCATAAATTAGTACAGAAGTTTGGAAACGAGCGCGAATTTAGCGGAGGGAGGAGATAAAGGCATCGGTGGGTTTTTAACTTGCACCGATCGCGCAGTCCGATCGCACTTATCCTGTTGCTCGATTCCTGCCAGCTATCAACTATTGGTTGCAGGCTGCAAGCCCGCTACTTCCAGTCACAGATTGCTGGCAGTTAATTGGTAATTGATAACTGGTAATGGTTGATTGGTAATTGGTAATCGAGCCAGTACAGGCTGGTAGAATTAGCAATTAAAACCTGCTTTCTGCTGCCTGTTTTTTTTCCCATTACCTGTTACCCATTCACCCATCCCCATTTATCGGCGTTTCAGTTGATTCCGAATTGCCTCCGTTACCGTTTGAATTACTTTAACACGAGCATAATACTTGTTATCGGCCGCAATTGGCGTCCAGGGAGCAGCCGGGGTGCTGGTGCGCTGAATCATTTGATTCACCGCCACTTCATAAAAATTCCACTTTTGGCGATTCCGCCAATCTTCGTCGGTGAGTTTGTATTGTTTAAATGAATTGTTTTGCCGCTCTGTAAACCGCTTTAGTTGCTCGTCAGGACTGATGTGCAGCCAGAATTTAACTAAGACGCAACCGAAACTGGTGAGTTGCTCCTCAAATTCGTTGATTTCCTGGTAAGCCCGGCGCCATTCGGGTTCGGCGGCAAATCCTTCGACTCGCTCGACGAGCACTCTACCATACCAACTGCGATCGCAAATGCTAATTTTGCCCGCTGTTGGTAAATTCCGCCAGAACCGCCACAGGTATTGATGCGCTTTTTCTTCGTCTGTCGGGGCCGCAAAGGCATTCACGGTGTAACTGCGCGGGTCTAATATGTCAGTCAAGCGTTTAATGGCTCCTCCTTTGCCGGCGGCGTCCCAGCCTTCAAACAGCACTAACACGGGTATTTGATGTTCGTCGATGCTTTGTTGCAATTTGCCAAAACGGGTTTGCGCTTCGCGAAGTTGCTGTTTGTACTCTTCGGGCGACAGCGATGCAGTTAAATCTACTTGAGCGAGCAAGTTTGGTTCAGTCGGTTGCAAGTGTTCTTGAGGCGGCAATTTTGGCGGTGCAGATTGCGTCGGGAGTCTGTCTAAGGCTTCTGTAATTGTCGCAGCCATTTGCGTTAAAACTTTGACTCTCGCCCAACGTTCGCAGTCGCCTTCTACTAGCGTCCAGGGCGCGGGTCCAGTGCCGGTTTCAGTTACCATTTCTTCGGCAAAAGTTTTGTACTCTGCGTATTTTTTGGCTTGTTTCCAGTCTTCGGGCCGAACTCGCCAAGCCTGTAAGCTATCGTCTTCTAGTTTTTTGAGCCGGTGTTTGAGTTCTTTTTTGCTGAGGTGAACCCAAAACTTGGCAATTGCTGCGCCGTCATCTACCATCTGCCGCTCGAAGGCGTTGATTTGTCTGATGGCTGTCGGTACTTGGGCATCGGAGAGCCGATCGAACAACCGGTCTTCTAGAATATGAGTGTACCAACTGTGGTAGAAAAAACCAATTTTGCCGCGAGCCGGGAGTTTCTGCCAAAACCGCCACAAAAAAGGATAGCCCATTTCTGCCTCCGACGGCGGCCAAATCGGGTGTACCGCAAACCCGCGCGGGTCCATATACCCCACCATTTTTTTGACGAGGGCGCCTTTACCGGCGGCGGCCCAACCTTCGAGTACGATGATTGCAGGCAGTTTTTTTTCCCAACAGGTTAGTTGGAGCGATCGCAACTGCTGCATTAAAACTTCTATCTTGGCATCGTAGGTTTCTTTGTCCAAGGAAATGTCTAAATCCAGGTTATCGAGCATATTTACCTCATAGGGAAGGAAGAAGGAAGAAGGAAGAAGGAAGAGGGAAGAAGGAAGGAGGAAGGAGGAAGAGGGTTTTAGCGCTCTACAATATCCTCACTGTCAAAAAGGTGGTTATTCTCATCCGAAAATCCTGTTTAAGGTTAGTTTAACGTTTGGATAAATTCCAGCCTCGTTAATACTAGCAAGATTCCCATCATCTCAAACTTGCCAAAAATAACCGCAGCAGTTATAGTTGAAATAGATAGCAAAAGTAAAAATCAAATACCCAGTGGGGGTGACAACTTCTTTACTTAGCTTAATAAATTTTATTCAAACGACAGTTACTCAAGCACCAAGCTTGGTAACGAAAGAGAGCGCGGCTCATCGATATCCAGCCATAAACTCACATACAAAACTAGCCCAAAAGGGCAAACCAATTTTTATGATTGCCTAATTAGATAAAACCTGAAAACCTGGGTGATATAAACAGGTTCCTGAGTTTTATCGACACCATTATCAAAGGACACGGAAATGCCGTTTCCCTACTAAAAGCAGTTTAGGTGCGGGTACGCGAACCCGCCCCACAAGAACACTTATTTCTTGTGAAACAGGTTAAAAAGCCTGTTACTGGCATTTGTGCAAAATGTCCGAATTACTGTACTCGTTTGTCAATATTCACTAATAGGAACAATCCGAATATACCGATTGTAAGTTTTTTATGACTACCTTGAAAATGCGCTCCTACGGGGGCGAAACTGACTGGTGCGCGATCGCAAATTTGATCGATGCTTGCGAAGCCGTAGATAGACTCGGCTCAGAAGTATCAGCAACGGAACTCAAGCTAATACTTGATGCACCAAAACTCGACAAAGCCCGCGACGTGCAGTTGTGGGAAGACGGTAACTACAAACTGATCGGTTTAGCACTGCTAGATATGCCCGATTCCCCAGAGGAAATAGACGCTTGTCTCTGGTTTTACGTGCATCCAAATGTGCGCGGCGCAGGTTTAGAAAAAGAGATAATTAAGTGGGGAGAAGAGCGGCTGGGCGAAGTAGGAAAATTGCGGAATTTGCCTGCGAAATTGCGTACCTACAGCCGCGAAGATAAAGCCGATGAAATAGTGCTCTTGGAAAAACAGGGTTTTGCAGTCGATCGCTATTTTTGGACAATGGCCCGATCGCTCGCCGAACCCATTCCCGCACCCGAATTCCCCGCAGATTTTGCGCTGACGCACGTATCGGGAGAACAAGACATCCAACCGTGGGTGGAGATGTTCAACCAGTCATTCATCGATCACTGGAATCACCACGATTTAACAGCCGAAACCGTGCGTTACTGGATGCAAGATCCGAATTATCAGCCGGAATTAGACTTGATTGCTGTTTCGGGCGATCGTAAATTTGCAGCTTTCTGCGACTGTCAAATCAAACCGCAAAAAAGTACCAATAGCAGCACCAAAGACGGCTGGATTGAATTGTTGGGTACGCGGCGCGACTATCGAAAAATGGGTTTAGGAAAAGCGATGTTGCTAGCTGGTTTGCACTCTTTGAAAGCAGCGGGTGCAAATACTGCGAAACTCAGCGTCGATGCTGACAGTTTGACAGGCGCGACAAAGCTTTACAAATCAGTCGGTTTCCGCCCGATGGAAACTTGGATCGAGTGGGCAAAAGCAGTCTGATCTCAAATCTTCTCTTCATCGGAATGATATAAACGGAGGACACTCCAAAAGCCGTGTCCCTACAATTAATGGGGGTAGGGAAACGGCACTGCCGTCTCCTCTATATCATAAAAAGTGCAACCGAAAACGATTTGATGGAGGCCCAAATAGCCTGGCCTCGATCGGGAAAAGGGGGACTGGAGCAATCCAAGTCCCCGTTTTTAAGCCCGATCGAACTTTGCGCTTAGACGAAGCGCAAATAGTTGCTGTCAAGGCCAAAAGAAGAAACTGATTGGACGATCGCAATTAATTCATCCGAACCCGCAGTCTTCTTGAAAAGAGCGTTTCCAACAGGCAATCCGGCGGGCGAAGCACCCAACACATATGTGCTTGGGGCACCTTGAAGTTGGATGATATCTTCGATCGGGTTAAAGCCGACAATCAAAGCATAGTCATTAGCGCCAGTGCCGGTATCAACACCATCGTTGTAATAGAACTTAGTGGCATCTCCCAGCAAGAAAGTATCATTGCCTTCAGCACCAATCAGCGTATCGATTTCGCCGAACCCTTGTTGGTTGGGAGCACTTCCGTCAACGCCGCTGAGGATGTCGTTACCTTCTTTGGCATAGAGGAAATCGCTGCCGCTACCGCCGAGTAAAGCATCATTATCTTTACCGCCGTAGAGGCTGTCGTTTCCAGCTTCGCCAGTTAAGGTATTGTTGTCGTCATCGCCGCTGAGGACATCGTTACCGTTGCCGCCATACAACAAGTCGTTACCTTTTCCTCCTAACGCGGTATCGTTACCGTCGCCTCCAATTATGGTGTCGCTTCCTTGGTTGCCAAATAAGAGATCGTTACCGTTGTTGCCAAACAGGATGTCGTCTTCTTTGCCTCCGAAGAGCAAGTCGTCGCCACCATTGCCTACCAAGATGTCATTTCCCTTGAGGCCATACAGGATATCGTTAGCGTCGCTGCCAACGATCGCATCATTGCCGTTGCTGCCGATTGTCTGGGGCGATGAACCAGTTGGTGCGGGCGGGTTTGTGAATGTAGGTGCGATCGGAATTGCGATCGTCAAAGCGGGCAGGGGAACGAACACCGGTGTTGGTGTGGTTGCAGGTGTGGGTGTGGTTGCGGCTGGTGTGGGTGTGGTTGCGGTTACGGGCCCTGCTACTTGGAGTGTGGGTGTGGGTGCGGGTGCGGGTGTGGGCGTGGTTACAGGCCCTCCTGTTACGGGTGTTGGTGTGGTTACGGCTGGTGTTGGTGTGGTTACGGGTGTGGTAACGGGTGCGTCTGGTAAATTGGCTGTGAGAATCGCGCTACCAGTGAGATTACCCACAGTTTCGATGAAGCCAGCACCTGCAACAGTCGCCGATGCACCAAAGAAGTCGGAAATTACAATGTCATCCGTAGCCCGTGCGATACCGTCTTTGTTGATGTCGATCAGTAAACTCGTGCCTTGTCGGGCTAAACCGATATTTCCCGATGACAATGACAGCGACAGCGTAGGGCTGGTACTAACAAAGCCGTCAAAATCAACAAAGTCTAGGCGATCGATCCCACCTGTATCCTGAATTTGCAGTTGATTCTGCGAAAACTGCCCTATTTGATAGCTATCGCTACCTGCACCG
>JANNOR010000293.1:0-21222 GCA_031399265.1 Cyanobacteria bacterium SOY_34_metabat_3
GGAAATGGCAGTGAGTCTAAAAACCGTGATCGGGTCTTTAAAAAAGAAAATGCCTCCAATAGTGACAAGAGCAATTCCCAACCCGGAGAAAATTGAATAAGCTACGCTCACGTCTAACTTTTTAATGGCTAGATTTAAAAAGATAAAACTAATGCCATAAAAAATTAGCATCAAAATCGAGGGAACCACTTTTGTGAAACCCTCTGATAATTTCATATATATAGTGCCTGCTGCTTCTAAAACGACAGCAAGCATTAGATAAATCCAGCTTAGAGAATAGTGTGGCTTCGGTATTGGCATTTTTTGTTGAATGATTTTGCGTGTTTTGCTATTTGTAGGGTGCTTACGGCGCACCTTACGGCTATAAGTAGCGTGTCCAACCACTTAAAAAATATCCGCTGGATCTGCCGCCTGCAACTTCCTAACGGCGATCGCCCCGGAGACAGAACACATTACCACTGTCATTGTAAATACAGTTACAACTTTCCCCAAAGTCATGTACATTGGCAAACTCGTAGCAGTTCTAGCTAAACCGTACAGCACTACAGAAACCCCAAGTCCTGGTAAATAACCAAGAATTGCGAGAATCAAAGCTTCTTGAAAAACCACGCTCAAAAAGTAACCGTCTTTATATCCCATCGCCTTTAACGTAGCGTATTCTGGCAAATGGTCAGTCACATCAGTATAAAGAATTTGATAGACAATCACGATGCCGACAATAAATCCCATAGCCGCGCCGAGAGTGAAAATAAATCCGATCGCCGTGCTTTCTTCCCAATATTTTCTCTCAAAAGCGACAAACTCTTCTTTAGAAGCAATAGTCACGTCTTGCGGTAAAGTTGCCCTCATTTTTGCAATCACTCCCTTGACATCAGTTCCCGGCTGCAAGTGCACAATTCCGACATCAATTAAGCCTCTAGTTCTTCTACTGTGAAAAATCCGCAGAAAGTTCAAATCGCTGGTAATAATATTGCCATCAGCACCGAAAGATGCTCCTAAAGTAAATAACCCCTCTACAGTAACGCGGCGGTTGTCTATTTCAGTTTCCACAGGCTTTCCCTGGTTGAAATATTCTGCTACTGGCCCAAACTCCGGGCGCGAAGCTCGATCGAACAAAACGACATCTGAAATCTTGATTTTGTCCAAATTATCTTTAACTTCCGGCATCTCAAAGATCGGATGAGTGGGGTCAAAACCGATTACCATCAGTTGGCGAGTATTGTTTTTGTCTGGTGCGGGATTTTTCCACAAACCAAAGCCTAGATATACCGGGCTAATTCCGGTAACGCCATTAAAACTTAAAGCTTGATACAAACGCCGTTGCGGAAAACTTTTCATGGCTATTAAAGCCGTTGACTGGGTGCTGGTGATAAAAATATCGCCTTTTAACTGTGCATGAAAGCTGACGGAACTTTCAAATAGTGCATCTCTAAATCCAAACTGGATAAACATCAGTAAGTCGGCGAAGCCAATGCCGGCTAGCGCGATTACTAAGCGCATTTTTTCGCGAGTCAATTGTGCCCAAGCTAGCGGTATTTTTGCCATATCTAATGAAGGAAGAGGGAAGAAGGAAGAAGGAAGAGGGAAGAAGGAAGAAGGAAGAGGGAAGAGGGAAGAAGGACTTGCACAGAACACCCATATGTAGGGTGCGCACTGCGCACCTTACCTGGGTGCATCTCACTTTTGAAGAGGGCGAAGCATGACCGCATATAAGTTATTAGTTATAATCCCATATTGACTACGGTCATGCTTCGCCCCTACGGATATATTTGCACTCATTTAGATGCACCCCCTTACCTCCATCAGTAGCGCGTCAAACCACTTTTTGCATCCAGAACTGAATGCAGAAGGAAGAAACAAGAAATAAACCAGCAATTTTTATTAAAAAATACTATTGTTTAAATATTAATTTTAACTTCAACTTGTAAGTTTGTCAGGGTTGCAACTTTTTTACTCGACTCGGGATTGAGGCGAATTCTTACTTCTACAACTCTAGCATCGGTGTCGGCGGCGGGGTCTGTGTTGAGGACATCTTTTTTGCCGATTTGTTTGCCGATGCGAGCGACTGTTCCTTCGAGCGTGCCTGTAAAAACGGAGCTGGTGACGGTTGCGCGCTGGCCGTTTCGCACTTTGGAAATGTCGGTTTCGTAGACTTCGGCTATGGCGTACATTTGGTCGGTGCGGCCTAGTTCTACGATGCCGTCTTGAGCATTGATGCGTTCTCCTTGTCTGGTGTGAACTTTTAGGACGGAACCGGATACGGGTGCTTTGACGTAGCTTAAGTTTAAGTCTACTTGGGCTTTTTGTTTGGTGGCGATCGCACTTTCGACTGCGGCTTGGGCGGCTTGCACATCTTCGGTACGGACTTCGCCAATTTGAGCGAGATTGGCTTGAGCTTGATTTATTTGTTCTTGACCAGTTTCTGATTTTTGTTTGAGCATTGCTTCGGCTTGATTTATTTCTTCTCGCCCGGTTTCTATCTTTTGATTTAAGATAGCTCTAGCTTGATTAATTTCCTCTTTTCCTGTTTCTGATTTACGTTTGAGATTGGCTCGGGATTGATTGATTTCCTGCTTGCCTGTTTCTACTTTTTGTTTGACGGTGGCTTCAGTTTCGACTATTTCCTGCCGCAAACTTTCGACTGTTTTTTCTAATATAGCTTGCGCTTCTTTGACTTTCTGGCGAGCCGTCTCTACTGCTAAGCGTTTGGTGTCGTAGGCGGAAGCAGAAATTGCGCCTGTTTCGGAGAGTTCTTGATTGCGTTTTTCCTCGGCTTCGGCGTTGGCCAATTCGGCTTTTAGCCGATCGGCTGTAGCACTTCCAGAGGCAATTTCGCCACGCACTTGAGCTTGTAGCCGAGCGAGTTTGGCTTGCTGCACCTCTGTTTCTCTTTGCAATTGTGCCTCAAATTTGGCAAGATTAGCTTGTTCGGCTTCGGTTTCTCTTTGCAGTTGTGCCTCAAATTTAGCGACGTTAGCTTGTGCAGCTTCGGTTTCTCTGCGCAGTTGAGCTTCAAATTTAGCGACGTTGGCTGATTCGCCTTCGGTTTCCCTTTGACGTTGAATTTCAGACTTAGCAACTTCGGCTTTCCCGGCGCCGATTTGCCCGGTTTTTGCGCCTGCTTGAACTTTCGCTAATTCTGCTTGTTTAACTTTGACTTCTTTGTCGGCTTGTTGGAGAATTGCTTGAAGCCGATCGCGCGTATCGAGAACTGCGATGATTTGTCCTTGACTAACTCGATCGCCCTCTTCCACCTGCAATATTTCAATCCGTGCCCCCTCCGACGCCGAAGGGGCAGACAATTTGATCACTTCCCCCTGCGGAGTCAATCTACCCAAAGCCGTAACGCTGGTGCGGGTGGCGGCTGCGGTTGCACTAGCCGTTGCCGCCGCTGCTGTCTTTAACTCTTCGGCTTTTCTAATTTGAGATACTTGCCAAAAACCGACTCCTGTGGTAATAACAGTGGCAGCGATCGCTAAGCCGATAACTCCTCGCCCTGGAAGTTTTAAGAATGATTTATCCTTGTCCCGTGATTCCTTTCCCATGACGTGTGAGATAGGTGATTTCCTGATTAAGTTTTTTTACACCTACTATGAAGCATTGTAAACTGATTTCAGCTATTTAGGGAAATCAAAAAGCACCTCGGTCATGTAATGTTCTGCCCAATCTTGACCGAAAGCTTTTTCGAGTACGCGGCGGGTTTTGTCATTTTGCTGCTGCTGGGTGCAGTAGTAAATTTGAGCCGCCAGAACTTTCTCTTCCTCGGCTGCAGAGACTGGTTCGGCAGCAACTGCTATTTTGCAGTGAATTTCCACGTAGGATTCAACTATGTCGAGAAATCGGCTTTCTTCTTCCTGTGAATCCGGCCGCACAAACAGACAAAATTCCGAGAAAATATCGCCCCAGTCTGGAATTTGGCGGGGACAAGAAAATTGGTTGACCGGCAAAGTTTGCAGTTGGGTTCGGTAGATTTCTGATAAAGTTCGATCGGCATTCAGGGGAGAAAGGTCGGCAATCGCAGCGCTAACTTGACCTTTGCCTGCTACGATGTCCGTACCGAACATCGGCAAAGCGTAATTGGGTCGGGGAAACATCACGCAGTGCAGGATATCCAGCATCGGCCCGACTTTAGCGAGTTCAAGGTGTATTTTGCGGAACTGGGGCGTTTGATAGCAGCGGTTTTCTATGATCAGTTTTTCTCCTTCCAAGCGCCCTTCTACGTATCCCAACTCAGCGGGAAGGTGGTAGGGTTCAAGGTCGAGATAGCGATGCCATACTGCTTCCATCCGGTCTGCTAACTCGCGGATGAGATGGTGCTGTTGCTCTCGTAGGGAAGGCTGGGATATTTCTAACATTCCTATTTTATCGGGCGATGGCTTAACAAAAATTGATTCTACTGTTGCAGGATGCAGGAAAAAAGGTAGATACTTTTAAGGATATCAGCAGATCGACGCGCGATCTAGAAATATTTACAGGAGATAAGTGTATGTTTGGTCTGGGATTGCCCGAAATGGGCATTATTGCGGTAGTGGCTATTCTAATTTTCGGCCCCAAGAAAATTCCTGAGTTGGGAAATGCCTTGGGAAAAACCTTGCGGAGTTTTAAGGATGGCATCGGTCAATCTGATGATGAAGCTGTTGAAAAGGAGAAGGACAAGGAGGAAAAGGGCAAGTCTGGGGATGAGATAAATTAGGGATCGTTCTATTTTAAAACAATGATAGGAGCGGGTTTCACAGACGACAGCAATTGGTGGCGAAAACCCGCAATTTCCTAAACCCGAAATAACCCAACTATCAAATCTTTACGAATTAGGAAATTTGCCCTCTCTAACTTCTAGAGAATAATCTGTTACAGCTTGAGTAATTATCTCTCGCAAATTGACATAAGCTTTCGCAAAAGGCGGCTGTTTTTCCGAAAGTCCCAATAAGTCGGAAGTAACTAAAACTTGTCCGTCGCAGTGCGGCCCCGCACCGATGCCAATGGTGGGAATGGTTAATTTTTGAGTAATGCGATCGGCTAAATCTGCGGGAATGTGTTCTAATACGATCGCAAAAGCACCTGCTTCTTGAAGTGCGATCGACTCTTGCAAAATCCTCTCTCCCGCTTCCGCAGTTTTGCCTTGTTTTTTATAACCGAGTTGGTGTACCGACTGCGGCGTTAAACCGACGTGCCCCATCACCGGAATTCCGGCTGATGTCAGTTGCGAAACTGTGGCCGCCATTGCTGGATATCCGCCTTCCAATTTTACAGCTTGAGCGCCTGTTTCTTTCAAAACTCTTCCCGCCGAGTGCATAGCTTGCTGGGGACTTTCTTGATAAGTTAAAAACGGCAAATCGACGACAATTAATGCTTGTTTAACACCGCGACGCACAGCTTTAGCGTGGTGTAGCATTTCATCAAGGGTGAGGGGTAGGGTTGTCTCGTAGCCTAATATGGGCATGGCGAGGGAATCGCCGACAAGGATGATGTCTACGCCTGCTTGGTCTATCAATTGGGCGATCGCATAATCATAGGCTGTCAGGACGACAATTGACCGCCCTTGCTGTTTCCATTGAATTAATTGATGAGTAGTGACTGACATTTTAGTGCAAAAATATAATATTATTTCTGGGTATTACTTATGATATCAAATCTGGGTTCGTTAACTCCTTGATTATTCGGCGATTGAAATCGCTATACATTTTATGGTGCATCTTGTACATTATTGATAGTGATTTAATTAGCATAGTGATGCGATCGCATTTCATAATCCACAACTAGAAATAAACATATAGCGTCGAATTGCTGACCATTCGCTGATGCTAATTTTATCGTTTTTAGGAATTTGCTGTCCAGTTCGTTGAGGATGGCGGCTGTAAAAAATTGTATCTGCAAGGCGATCGTAGGTTTGTTCGTAGGTTTCGCCGTTAATTGGGGTGAATTCCCATCCAGTCTCTCCTGGTTCGGGCCTAAAACAGACTTCTTGTACCGACTTGACTCGCGGATCGATCGCCTCGCGCAATCTCTGCCATTGACGGATATATTCGCGATCGCCCGCTTGGAGTTTGCGGTTGTTTAACTGAGGATTAACCTTGTAGAATAGGAAGTCTGTTAATCCATCGACGGCTTGCGATCGCGATTGAGCTTTGGCTGGATTGGGGTTGATCAGGAGAAGGGCGATCGCGATCGTACAAACCATTGAAAATCTTAAGACTGATTTAATTAGCATAGCGATCTGGTATTAATTCCTAATCCGTTGATTTTCTTGCAAATCTGCTTGCATTTTTTGGATCTCTGTCAACAGCGGTAGCTGTTGTTCTTTACAAATTTCCTCGGCTTGATTTAGGTAATATTCCATCATTGGCTGTATGCCAATTACGCACCTAAGCATAGTTTTTGCTAACTCTATGAGTAACTTTAAAGTGTCCGCACTCTCGTCCCCAATATTATTATCAATATTGTTTGGCAGCATCTCGCTAGTTTGAATATTGTCAATTGCTTGCTCAAATTTTCTTAGATTCTGAAATTGCTTGCCCAATCCATACACTCGCTCTGCCTTATCCCTGGAATCTCCATCACTTTCAAACTTAACACATTCACTCAAAATATCGAAAAAAGTTTGATATTCTTCGAGTCCATTGTACGCTGTCACTAAACCTTCGCTCTGATATATGCCCTCATGTTTCTCTGCCCAATTCCGATAACTTTTCAAATGCTCTTGTACCCAAGTTATTACCATTTTATATTTGTGGATATTTGCACAAAAATTACCCAGATCAGCAAGCAGATAAGTTGTACATTTAATTTGCTTTTGTTTGTGGGAGATGATCGCTATATACTGGTTAAAATAATTAATGGCTAAATCATACTTTTTCAATCCTATGTATGTATTAGCCAAATTAGCAAATGCTAGGGCTTCTCCTTCTAAAAAGCTATTTTGACGAGCAACTTTTAAGGCTTGGGTAAAATATGCGATCGCTAAATTATATTTACCATTGTAATAATTAACATATCCAAGATTACCCAACACTTTATATTCCATCTCGTATTCCTCAATTTCAATAAAAATTGCTAAAGAATCCTGCAAACATTTAATGGTGCTTTGGTGATTCTCTAGATAATTATGACCTCTTGATATGTAAAACAAAGTCATAGCCTCAGCTTTTTTGTTTTCACTTTTTCGGGCAATAGACAAACCTTGCTCTAGATATTCGCTGGCTATCTCAAATTGTTCGATCGACTGGTATACTAAACCAAGATGACACAAGATATCCACATGATTTGCGGTCGAAGTTACTAATCGTCCTCCGTTTTTCCAGTCAACTGGTATCAGTTTGCTGTACAAATGTATCAGGAGTTTAAAATGGCTCCAGTAGCGCAGAGACTCGCAAGCATCGGAAATTGCGATCGCAGCTTCATCCCAATCCTCTGCTTGACAGGCATGATAGTGTGCTAACAGCAGCGGTTTAATATCGTGAATACTTTTCCATTCAGTTTTAGGCTTTAGGGGAATGTTCAGAAAGTAGCGGTATGCTTGCTGATTGGCGGTGCGGAACTTTTCAGGATCTTGACACAGCAAGCGATAGGCTTTCTCTTGAATTAAGGGATGCAATTGGTAAGATTCGATTTGGTGATCGTAGTCGAGAAATTGTCGGCGTTTTAAAGCGAGGATGACGTTTTCTTTTAAGTCATATTCGCTCAACTCTGGCATCTGGGCTGCAATTACTGCAAAAGTGAGCGGATATTCTGATGTTTGACAGACAGAAATTCGCAGCAGACAAGTTTGTTCTGGTTCGCTCAAACGGATTAACACTTCATCGATTAAATTTTCAATATCTCGAATTAACAGCCAGTTACGATCGCGCAAAAACCTCTCTACTTTTCCTTGAAATTCACTGTCATCTCGAATCAATGCCGCAATCATTTCCAAAGCTTTTGGATGTCCTTGATAAGATTCAGCTAGTGCTGTCAATTCTGAATCAGTAGCTGATAACTCAAAACTGTGCAAGAGGGCAACAGCAGCATCCATATCCAATCCGCCCAGAGAGAGAGTTTTAGTGGCGCGACAGGGCAATTCGGCTAAATTTTCCCGACAGGTAAATATGACTTTGCTTTGATGTTCTGTTTCGGCTAACTGTTTGAACAGCCAACCATATTCAGCGCAGGATGCAGCAAAATATCCCGCTCGATTTGCTTGTCCAGTTTGCAAGACTGTCTCGACGTTATCCAGCACTATTAAACAAGGCTGTTTTTTGAGTAACTCGATCAGCCTTGCTGTTTTTTTCAGATAATCATCTTGAACGGTGCTGGCGCTCGAAATTGCGCCGCCAGAAAGGCTAAACAGCAGCGAGTCAACAATCCAATCAAAACCAGGAGCGATACCTGTAGCAGAACGCAAAGATTCCCATGCTGCGGCGGCAAAGTGGGTTGTTTCTGACTGAAGTTGACGGACTAATTGAGAAGTGAGAGTTGTTTTGCCAATACCTGCTAAACCGACAACGCAGACGGAGGTAATTGTAATTGTTCTGGTATCTGGATCTAGCAGTTGGTTTTTGATAGTTTCTAGTTCTTCAATTCGCCCTGCAAAATTTCTAACTGGGGGCAATTTTTCGGGAAGCGTAAAACTCAGAGGATTGGGGATTTGTGTTCCCTCTGTTGTGTTACCGGGGATAGGATTTTCTGGAGTGCGATCGACAACTGCTTCCCAATTTTCGATTCCTAACGTCTGACAGATTCTAATAAAAGTATCGTACTGAATCGGTTGCTTCGCCCAAAACCGTCTCAAAGTAGCTTTTGAGGTTAAAGCATCGCTGCATAAGACTTCTGCTGCTTTGTCCCATCGTTTCTGCCGTCGAGCTCTTTCAAGAATTTGGAACCCTTCAGCGGACATTTTCAGAGAAGCCATGCTCATCCTTAATTTACTTGCAATTTCCCTTACATTATCGCTAGCTCACAGGATAATACCTAGTTTTTGTCAGATTTTGTTACACAGACACTGTGAGTTTTTACTTAGAGAAGTGAGCAAAATGAGCAAAATGAGCAACGAGGTTGAGCAAAATGAGCAGCGAGATTGAGCATTTACCGACTTTTACGCAAGACATTCTGGATATATGGGAAACAAGAGTCCGATCAAATCCGATCGCGCATTCGATCTGTAGTGACACAATCTTGGCTGCATCATTGCCATACGGCTGGATCTGTCTTGGTTGTAGTGACCTAAACAAACCAGGATATCTTATCCCTTAAATGAGTGACACTCAAAGATGCGACTGGTCGATCGGCAAAGCGTCGCTCAGAATGAGTTTAAGAACATCGCCTTTTCTGCAATACCAAAGAGGAAATTATGTCAGACCAAAATTTGCCCGATCAAAATGAGTCCAACCAAATGATGAATGCCCAGCCGGAAACCGCGTCCGACCAAATTGCGCCTAATGACACAACAATCAACGGCAACCTTGTTGTAACTGGCTACGTTGCAGTGGGACCTTTTGCTGCAACAACAGCAAAAGGAAGAATTGAAGCTACAGGGCCTATAGCTGACTTTAGTTTTGTGAAACGTACCCTAACTTCTTGGCCTACAACGCCAGCAGCCGGCGATCGTTTTATTTGGTACAACCCAAACGGAACAGCCCGTCTTTTCACAGATGTGAATCGCGATTTGCTAACAGTTACAGCCACTGGCAACGTCGGTATCGGGACGCAGAATCCAGAAGGTAAATTACACCTCTTTGATTCGACCAGAGGAAACATTAAAATGTTGGCAACCTCTGGAGGAGGGGCAGATTTTAATTATGACGGTGGAGTTGACAGTTTGTTTTGGTTCAATCATTACGGAAAAGAAACCGGCGACACAAGATTTTTTTGGAGTGACGGGACTAGAACAACAGATTTACTGGCGCTTAAAAACACAGGCAAAGTTGGCATCGGAACGACTGCACCATCGGAGAAGTTGGAGGTAGCTGGTAACGTTAAGTGCGTCAAGTTGCTCGAAACTTCATCGAGGGAATTGAAGGAGAATATTGCCGAACTTTCTGGAAAAGAAGCCGTTGAGGCCTTAAAAAACCTCAACCCGGTTAAGTTCAATTTCAAAGCAGATAGCGACAAAAATCTGCATATTGGATTTATCGCGGAAGATGTCCCAGAATTGGTGGCAACTTCTGACAGAAAAACACTCAGTCCGATGGATATCGTTGCCGTGTTAACTCAAGCGCTGAAAGAGCAACAAAACACCATATCAGCATTAGCAGAGAAGGTAAAACTTTTGGAGGCTCAAACTGCCTAAATGCCAGCAATAACTATTGCGAAACAGCAATAATTTGACGCGCGATCGCTCCTCCAGCCGTTATGTATTTCGTTACATAACTAAATTTGGGAGCGATCGCCTAAAACAACCTTTTTTTGCACGAGTAACAGGCCGCAGAAAAATTGACTCAATAGTTGACTTTTACAGCGCCTACCTACTTATCTATTGTTAACCAGTTTTGGAGTATAGAAAATCAGTGGTTTATTCTACTTTGTTAAAAAACTTCTCAAACAATAATCAGATGAATAACTTATTAACTGCCAATTTTCAGGCCCTAGATGCCAAGAATGAGGCGCGTCGCTTCAGCAAAGTGCGATTCTCAGCAATAATGTTTGTTGACCCCGCTGTTGCAGACTGGGAAAACCTGGTGAAGGGAGTCAAACCGGGAATTGAAGTCATAATTCTCGATCGCGGGCGGGACGGAATCAAGCAAATTAGCGAAGTTTTGGAGTCGCGCACCAACATTACCAGCGTTCATATTGTGTCGCACGGCAGCCCAGGTAGCTTGAAACTGGGGAACGCCCACCTAAATCGGGATAATTTAGACAAATATGGCAGTTTGTTGCAGCAGTGGCGGCGCGCTTTCACAGATGATGCGGATCTGCTGATTTACGCTTGCAATGTGGCATTTGAACCCAACCCCATCCAGGGCTGCCAGGAGACGGGACAAGGGCAGGGGAGAGAGGTTGGGTTCATTCAACGCATAGCTTTGCTTGCGGGTGCAAATGTCGCCGCTTCCGCCAAGCTGATTGGCTGTGCTGAACTCGGCGGGGAGTGGGAATTGGAATGTGCGATCGGGCAAATCAACACCCCGTTAGCCTTTGAACCAGCAGTAATGGCGAACTACCAGGATCTTTTGGCCGATGCGATCGCCCGCGTCTCCGTAGACTCCAATGGCAACCAGGGTGATGGTGACCCAGGGGCTTACTTCAATCTATCTATCTCAGGCGACGGGCGCTATGTAGTCTTTGCGTCTGCTGCCAGCAATCTCGTAAAGAACGACCCCAACCTAGCGAGTGATATCTTCATCCGGGATACCCTCAACAGCACCACCACCCCGATCTCGACCAACTCAAATGGTAATTCCCTGTATCCGTCCATCTCAGCGGACGGTCGCTATGTATCGTTTTCGTCTGCTGCAACCAACCTAGTAAACGGCGACACTAACGGACAAGTTGATATCTTCCTGCGGGATACGGTAAAAAACACTACCAGCCGCATCTCCCTTGACTCCAATGGCAACCAAGGAAATGGTGAATCTGGCCTTTCCTCCATCTCAGCCGACGGGCGGTATGTGGCATTTACGTCTAATGCCAGCAACCTGGTGACTGGGGACACTAACGGAGAATATGACATCTTTGTGCGGGATACCGTCAACAGCACCACCGCCCTCATCTCCGTTGACTCCAATGGCAGCCAGGCCAATAGGAGTTCATACATACCATCCATCTCAGCCGACGGGCGCTATGTGGCATTTGAGTCTAATGCCAGCAACCTGGTGACTGGGGACACTAACAACTCTAGTGACATCTTTTTGCGGGATACCGTTACAAAAACCACCACCCGAATTTCGGTAGACTCCAACGGCCAACAAGGGAAAGAGAAGAGGCCCTCTCAGTATGCGTCAATCTCATCCGACGGGCGCTATGTGGCGTTTGCATCTGAGGATAATTTGGCAAGCAATGGCAATAATAATTTCAGAGGTAGATACATCTACGTGCGGGACACCCTCCGCAGTACCACCACATTCCTCTCGCCATTAGGTCTAAATGCCATCGATACCAACAACATCGGCCCATCCATTTCAGCAGACGGGCGTTATGTGGCGTTTTACTCTTTATATAGCCCCATAGAGAGTGGAAGACCCGGCAACGCATTGGACGTTTTCGTGTGGGACACCGTTAACAACACTACTAAGCACGTCTCTGTAGATTCTAACGGCAACCGGGGAAATCAATTATCCAAGCCCGCATCCATCTCAGGGGACGGGCGCTATGTGGCGTTTTACTCTCTTGCCACTAACCTGGTGACTGGGGATACTAACAATGCTATGGATGTCTTCGTGCGGGATATCAGCGCGCCCATACCAATTCCGACTCCGACTCCTGCGACAACTCCGACTCCAGCAGTAACAACTCCGACTCCAGCAGTAACAACTCCGACTCCAGCAGCGACAACTCCGACTCCAGCAGCGACAACTCCGACTCCTGCGCCTGCGCCTGCGCCAACTACAGGGACAAGTCCAGGGCCCACTCCGACGCCAGCGGGGGCGGGCACGGGGGCACCGCCCCTACAGACTCCGACGCCTACGCCTGCGCCGACTCCTGCGCCTGCGCCGACTCCGACTCCTGCGACTACTCCGACTCTTGGGACTACTCCGACTCCGACTCTTGGGACTACTCCTGAACCCTGTATTTGCGATCGAATTGTGGTGCGAGTTCCTTCAGTTACTTTCACGCTTTTCGGCGGTAATGGCGACGATACCATCACTGGCACTAATCTCGATAACGCGATCGCCGGTGAAGCTGGCAACGATATCATCATTGGTAGACAAGGGAATGACTCGATCGCAGGCGGAGTTTCCAGCAACATTCCTGTCGGCGGAGTTTTCAGCAATACTGCTGCCGGCCAAATTGTCGATCGAGACTTACTGTTTGGTAACGAGGGCAATGACTACCTCAACGGTGGTGCAGACGACGATACTATCTATGGTGGCAAGAACGATGACTTAGTGGTTGGCGGCGCAGGCAACGATTTGGTGCGGGGCGACAAGGGCAGCGATACCGCCTCTGGTGGCGATGGCAATGATACGGTACGCGGTGGCAAGGGTAATGATACTGTGTTCGGCGATGCTGGGGACGATCGCATATTTGGCGATAACGGCGACGATTTGCTTTGCGGCGGTGATGGCAATGACACTCTGTTTGGAGAGACCGATCGCCTTGCGCTAACGGGTGATTTGGGCTTAAATGACTCGCTGTGCGGCGGTTCTGGGGATGACTGGCTGATTGGCGGTGAGGGTAGCGATACTTTGAAGGGCGATCTCGGGAGCGATCGATTTGTGCTGTCATCTTTCAGCACTGATACTGTAATCGATTTTGAAGATAATCGAGACTTGTTGGTATTAACTGATGGTCTGACTTTTGCACAACTGGCAATTACTCAAAAAAATAATTCTGCCTTCATTGCGATCGCCAATACCGGCAAAATATTCGCCATTCTCGATCGAGTGTCTGCTGCTAATATCACTGTCGCCGATTTTACCCTAATCTAAATCTAATTTATACCAATCTTTTTTGTCTTATGAACGTTAACTATGACCCTAAAGACCACAAGAGTGTAGAAGCCTCGTTCCGAAGAGCTGTCGAGCTTAATCCCAATGAACCAGAAGCTTACATTAACTTGGGAATAGTTCTCTACGATTGTGGCAAGCTAGAAGATGCGAGCGATCGCTGCCAACAAGCCATTAACCTCGACCCCAATCGAGCCGACGCTCACTATCAGTTGGGAATAATCTTCGCAGAACAAGGTAATTTAGAGTCAGCAATTACTTGTTATCAACAAGCAATTCGGATTAATCCCGGCGATGCACAGCCTCATACTGGCATGGCGGCAGTTTTAAGTCAACGGGGCGATCGCGAAGCAGCTATGGCCCAACTTCAAGACGCCATTCGCCTTAACCCTAACGTAGTCCATACTCATAGAAACTCCATACTAGCTCTCAAAACACCAGACCAATTAGAATCTGAGATATCCCAACTTCAGGAAACCATCCGCCTTCATCCTAACGATGTCGAGGCTCATCTGAATTTAGGGAACGCACTGCGACAACAGAGCAAGCCAAAAGAGGCGATCGCAGCTTATGGGCAAGCAATTCGGTTTGATGATAATAATGCGATCGCTTACTGTAAATTGAGTACAGTATTGATTAACCAACGCCAGTTTAAGGAAGCGCTCAGTGCCTGTCGCCGAGCCATTCAACTGGATGCCACATTGGCGATCGCCCATAATAATTTGGGAATTATTTTCGAGATCCAACGAAAAACCAATCAGGCGATCGCGGCCTACACCGAAGCCCTACAGATAGATCCGAATTTAGCGCCAGCTCACCATAATATTGGAAGTATCTTACTCCAGCAGCGGCAACTCGATCTCGCTAGCATTAAGTACAGGCAAGCAATTCGATCCGATCCCACTCTTGCTCTCGCTCACCTTAACTTAGGGAGACTTTTGTGTGCACAAGGAAAAAGCGAGCGAGCTCTTGCCCAATTCCGGCAAGCACTTAGCTTTAATCCTAATTTGAAAATGGCTCGTTGGGCTTTGCGGCTAGATCGGTTACAGCAAAACAAAAAGGTAAAAATTGTTGTTCGCGGGGCAGGAATCGTTGTTTTCGGTACGTTTATTTGGTTACTTTTGCTAATCTATTCCCAGGAAAACCCTAACACTGCCCGTTTTTTACTTTCACTTAATCCTAATAATGCTCAGCTTCATTTTACATTAGGATTTGCTTTGCATAATAAAGGCAACCTAGAAGAGGCAACCGTTCACTACCAAGAAGCTATTCGCTTGAATCCTAAAGATGCGGTGACGTACTACAATTTGGCGTTAATTTTAGAAAATCAAGGTCAAATTAAGGAAGCTATTTTTCACTATAAAGAGGCGATTCGTCTCGATCCTAAATTTCCAAGAGCTTACGATAATCTAGGAAATATTTTAGGAAAACAAGGCAAACGAGAAGAATCCATCGCCCTAGTTAACGAAGTAGTTCTGCTCGATCCCCCTGATGCAGTTATTCGCGAGAACTTAGCACGTCTTTCCTATAACCTAGGAATTCATTTACAGAAGCAAGGAAAGACGCAGGAGGCTATTGTTGCCTATCGTGAAGCTATTCGTCTGACTCCGAACTACACACCCCCCTACAATAATTTGGCAATAATTCTCGAATCTCAGGGCAAAAGCGATGAGGCGATTTCAGAATATAAAAAGGCAGTTAAAATTAATCCTGACCTGTGGCTGACTCAAACCAACTTAGGGGATACTCTCTGGCGTCAAGGTCAATTAGACGAGGCGATCGGGCACTATCGAGAAGCTATTCGCAGCAATCCCGACTATGTTATGGCTTACGATAACTTAAGCTATACTCTCAGACAAAAAGGTCAACTAGAAGAAGCGAATGCTCTCAGCAAAAAAGCACAGGATTTGCGGGAAAAAACTCAGAATATTCCCCATAATCAATAATGTTTATTTGATATTTAATTAGTTAATTCCCTACGGCTCTCCTCAACTTTTAGTAAAATAGAGGGGGCTTGCTGATAGCTTCCTCAAAGATCGATCTGATATCAATTCCGGTAACATTCCTTATGATAGAGAGGACACGGCATTGCCGTGTCCCTACCATGATTAATTGTAGGGAGAAGGCATTGCCGTGTCCTGCGTTGCTCAACAAAATTACTTCCAACCCAACCACCTTAACAAAGGCACAACCAAATAATGACTGACTCCCAAACAAAGCCCGATCGCACTTCCCAACAAACCAAAGAACGCCACAGAACCCCAAACTTGCAGCCAGCCAAACGTAGCATCAGACGGCACAAGAATCCCGAAGAAACTCCCCGGAAAAATGCTCAAAGCATTCAAAAACAAAAACATTCCCGTAGAACACACAGCCACTACCAAAGCGTGCACTAATTGGTGACTCCGCAAACCCATGCCGATCGTTAAAGTGGCGATCGCAAACGCTCCCAAAATAACTCCCTGCACGCCGCTAGAAGTTGTTGCTTCCATCCAGCACAAACCCGCCAACAAATAGCCCTGAGCTCCCATCAATCCAGACAGCCAATACTGTTTTTGCTGGCGAAAACTCCCCGCATCCGTCAAACCGATCGCAGTTCCAAACCCCGCAAATCCAAACAGTAGAACTTCCGGCCCAACAGCGAAAGTCATGTTAGGAATTAATTGATGCAAACCTTCATTGACAAAACTGGCAACTTCCGGGCCAATGGGCGAAGCATAACCCAAAACCAAACCGCCGATCGCCCCTGCACTTCCACCAACCCCGCCGAGCACCATTTCCCAGCCCGTATCTAGAGAAGCTACCACCATTTGGGCGATCGCCCCAAACACAAAACCAGTCAAGCTGACACTTTTTTGCGCCCCCACCACCGCTACTTGCCGGCAGAATTCCCAAATAGCTTGACTCACCGGGGCGATGGCGATTTTGCCGTTACTCTTAGCATAAATCTCCTGCAAGCGCGATCGAACATCCCGCGCCAAAGTCGGACGCTGCTGCACGTTCGATCGCACCATATCATCCAACAAATTAGCAAAAGCCGGACTCACAGATACAATGTGACGCCACCGCAACTCCCCCGTCATCGGATCTTCAATTTCGGCCGGATACTTCCCAGTCAGCAAATGAATGCAAGTCCGCCCCAACGCATAAAAATCCGTCGCCGGCACCACACCGCCGCCTACAATTTGTTCCGGCGGGCTGTACCCAGGCGAAATCAACCGCGTCGAAGAAGCAGAATCTTTCCCCATCGGTTCGACACCGCCCATTTGTTTAACTCCCCCAAAGTCGATCGCCACCAATTGCAGCCCACCCAAACCCTTGCTAAGTAAAGTTTGTGGCGATTCCGGGTCTCGCAGCATCAGATTGCTCGGTTTAATATCGCGGTGAATAATCTGACATCTGTGCAACTCTTCTAAAATTTCCACAGCCTGACTCAGCCAACTAAACACCCATTCCTGCGGACAACCTTGAGGGTGCTCGCCCAGAACTTCTTCTAAAGTTTTGCCGTGAATCTTTTCCATTACCAAACAAGGCAAGCGCCTCGCCGGGGCATTTCCCCGATCGCCAGCAAAATTTTGGGTTTGGACGTGAAAATAACCGTCCGCCTCGACTCTCGGGACACCAGGATGCCGCAAAAGTGCTAAAACCCAAGCTTCCTGCTCGAACAGTTTCAACGCTTTCGGGGAAGTTTCGAGCAACAGTTTCAGGACGCGCTCGGTTTGAGTTTCTGTGTCCCAAACTGTAAAAATCGATGCAAAACCGCCGGAGCCTAGACCTTCTAGAGGTACGTAGCGATTTTTCAGCCGCAGCGGAGTCCCGCAACTCTGACAAAAATTGTTGCCCCAAGTCTGAGGGTAAGGCCTTGGGCAATCTGGATTGATGCAGTGGACGGCTTTTGAAGGGGGGTGAGGCACAACCAGAGTAAAAATGGGGCTAAACAGTCACAAATAGACTTACGGGCAGCTAACGCAGAAACCCGGTTTTAAGCGAGGTTAAATTGCTGTAACGGCGGATTTATGTTGAGAAACAAGGTTGCTGCACAAGTCCTGTCCTAATTATGTGCTATGGTGCGGATTTTTGACTTGGTAGCCCCAGAGTCAAGGGATTTTCGATTTCGGATTTTAGATGAGATTGCAGTTGAAATCGATCTCAACTGCTAACTACAATTTTAGGTATTTGTAACTAATTCTCGCTGACCGATTACCCGTTAACTATTCTGATTTTTTACGATCGAATTCTTTACATATACCTTATTTATCTGCTGTTCGGCTGGCTGCACAATATCTTTCGCTCGATCGAAATTCTCCACCCCCATCCTGCGATCCCCAGCCTTTCCCCCCGCATCCTTCGCCACTTTCGTTTCATAAGATATGTTACAAATATTGTCTTAATGTAAAGCAAAATAAATAATACTTATGATGATTAAAAGAATATTAAAATTTGAGAGTGTCCGTTTATTGGTATATTTTTAGGAGCCGGCCATCAGGCCCAAAAAATTAAGCGAATACTAGGAAGCGAGATATGGCTTACGCGCAAACCCAAACTCAATCAAAGGCTGGGTATAAAGCCGGAGTTCAAGACTATAAACTAACGTATTACACGCCGGACTACACGCCGAAAGATACAGATATTTTGGCGGCTTTCCGCGTAACTCCACAGCCTGGAGTACCACCAGAAGAAGCAGGCGCTGCTGTAGCCGCTGAATCTTCGACCGGTACATGGACAACTGTTTGGACTGACCTCCTGACCGACCTCGACCGCTACAAAGGTCGCTGCTACGACATTGAGCCAGTCCCGGGCGAAGACAACCAATACATCTGCTTCATCGCTTATCCTTTGGATTTGTTTGAAGAAGGTTCCGTCACCAACTTGCTGACCTCTTTGGTCGGTAACGTTTTCGGTTTCAAAGCTCTGCGCGCTCTCCGTTTGGAAGACTTGCGGATTCCCATTGCTTACCTGAAAACATTCCAAGGCCCTCCTCACGGTATTACCGTTGAGCGCGACAAATTGAACAAGTACGGCCGTCCTTTGCTGGGTTGTACAATTAAGCCCAAATTGGGTCTGTCTGCTAAGAACTACGGCCGTGCCGTTTACGAAGTTCTGCGCGGCGGTTTGGACTTCACCAAAGACGACGAAAACATCAACTCGCAACCGTTCATGCGCTGGCGCGATCGTTTCTTGTTCGTTCAAGAAGCTATTGAAAAAGCTCAAGCAGAAACCGGCGAAGTCAAGGGTCACTACTTAAACGTAACCGCCCCTACCTTTGAAGAAATGATGGAACGGGCTGAATTCGCCAAAGAAATCAAAACCCCGATCATCATGCACGACTACCTCACCGGTGGTTTCACTGCAAACACCAGCTTGGCCAAATGGTGCCGCAAAAACGGTATTTTGCTGCACATTCACCGCGCCATGCACGCCGTGATCGATCGTCAAAAAAACCACGGTATCCACTTCCGCGTACTTGCCAAGTGCTTGCGGATGTCCGGCGGCGACCACCTGCACTCCGGTACAGTTGTGGGCAAACTCGAAGGCGAAAAAGGCATCACGATGGGCTTCGTAGACTTGATGCGCGAAGACCACATCGAAGAAGACCGCAGCCGCGGTATTTACTTCACCCAAGATTGGGCCTCCATGCCTGGTGTCATGCCAGTTGCATCCGGTGGTATCCACATCTGGCATATGCCAGCCTTGGTTGAAATCTTCGGCGACGACTCCTGCTTGCAGTTCGGCGGCGGCACCTTGGGCCACCCTTGGGGTAACGCACCTGGTGCAACAGCTAACCGCGTTGCTTTGGAAGCTTGCGTCCAAGCACGTAACGAAGGCCGCAACTTGATGCGCGAAGGCGGAGACATCATTCGCGAAGCTTGCAAATGGAGCCCTGAATTGGCTGTTGCTTGCGAACTTTGGAAAGAAATCAAGTTTGAATTCGAGGCAATGGATACCGTTTGATGATTTTGGGTTAGAGATTTTAGGTTTTAGGTAGCAAACTTGCTGTTATGTCTTTATCTTGGAAGAAGATTTACAAGTAAGTTTGCATCCAAAATCTAAAATCCACAATCTAAAACTCTTAAGGGCTGGGGTCAAAAATGGATCTCAAACAAGTTGCGAAAGACACCGCTAAGGTGCTGGCAAGTTACCTAACCTATCAATCCGTGCGGATTGTGGTCGCTCAGTTGAGCGAAACCAATCCCGCTCAGGCAATCTGGTTGAACGACTTTTCCACTAAGGGCAAAATCCAAGATGGAGAAGCTTACATTCAAGAGTTGCTGAGGGAAAATCAAGATTTAGGATTTCGGATCATGACGGTGCGAGAATATCTGGCGCACGATGTGACAGAATTTTTGCCAGAAATGGTTTCTACTGGCATTCAACAGTCGAATATGGAACACAGACGCCAGCATTTGGAGCGAATTACGCAGCTTAATTGGTCTGTGGCTAGCAGCAATCCTGAAACATCCTCAATAGATTCTGAACCGAATCTGGATAATTTGTCGAGTTAATCGATCGACAAGTGCGATCGAACACACACCTTAGAAATACAAAAATGAGAACTTTACCAAAAGAGCGTCGTTACGAAACTCTGTCCTATTTGCCCCCGCTGACAGACGCCCAAATCGCCAAGCAACTGCAATACATCTTGGATCAAGGCTACATTCCCGGCGTAGAATTCAACGAAACCTCAGCCGCTGAAATGCGCTATTGGACTCTTTGGAAGTTGCCTTTATTTGGTGCTCGCAGCGTCCAAGAAATCATGGCAGAAGTTCAAGCTTGCCGCCAAGAAAACCCTAGCTGCTACATCCGCGTCATGGGTTTTGACAACGTGAAGCAGTGCCAAGTGCTCAGCTTCATCGTCCACAAGCCTAATACCAGAGGCTACTAAAAAGCTACCCCCCTTTATGATTCGGCGATTGAAATCGCTGCTATACAAACGAAGTCCGCCTCCGCGGACTGAAGAAATAGAGGGAATTGGTATAATATTTGAGGCTGGGAATATTCCCGGCCTCTTTTTTTATAGTTTACAAATAGCTTTTAAAACTTGCAGCAACAAAATTGAAGGTTCGGGTTCCATTAAAGTCAGAAAGGGCATTAGCTGATAGGTTGGGGGATTTCCTCTGCGGATATTGACGAACTGATAAAACTCTCCGCTAGTTGCCAATCCCCAAACAGACTCTTGATATTCTAAACTTTTATAGGCGTAAGTGAGAAGTTGGGGCAAACCTGCGCGGGGAGCAATTAGACTATTTTTAGATTCTATTACTAAAATCCAAAATGGTATATCAGCGGCAATTTGTTTCTCTTTATTGATTGCTAAAATGTCAAATCTGCCTGTAATCGTTGTGTCTTCCTCTTCTATAGTTATGTTAGCAATGTCTTGTTCCAGGCTCATCTTGATTGGGCGGCGGTAGAAACCAGCCAATCGCATTAAGGGAAAGGTAGTTAGAGCTTGTACGAGTCCTTCAGAGACTCTTTCAACAGAGAGGTATTCGCGAAAATCGTTGCGGATTTGCACGAGTTCCAACTGTTCTATCTCTGTCAAAGATTCTAAGGATAAAAAGGTTGTATACGTGTCATTATTAAGCTGCTCTTGGAATTTCAAAAATTGACTGACTTCACCGAGCGTTATATTTTTGGCGTTAATAGTTGT
>JANNOR010000001.1:0-13937 GCA_031399265.1 Cyanobacteria bacterium SOY_34_metabat_3
CAAATGGATGTTGTAGCTTTGAATGCGTCTTTGGCGCTTCAGGTGGGAGGTGCAATTCCTTTGGGAGAACACGCAGCAGGAGTTAGTTTGGCTAAGGAGATTTTATTGAGTGGCGAATCTTGGTTGAAGTTGCAGCAGTTGATTGAATTTTTGAAATGAAGGAAGAAGGAAGAAGGAAGAAGGAATTTTGGCGTTGCTGATTTGGAGTATGATTTGCCTCCGAAATTTAGTAGGGGCAATTCATGAATTGCCCCTACTAAGCGAGTTTCAGGGATTGCTATAGCGAGTGAATCATACCTAAATTAAGCAACGCCGGAAATTTTTGTTTTAATATGATGTCCGATTAATCAGACAGCCAGGATACGGCAGTGCCGTTTCCCTACAATTGATCGTGGTAGGGACACGGCACTGCCGTGTCCGAATTTCGGGTAATATTAAAACAAATCTGGTGGCATCAGAATTAACATTACCCACAATCAGGAGACGGCACTGCCGTCTCCTCGCTTGTCATTCCGAAGCTAACGGATTTGATATAACAACTAACTTCTTGTCAAGAGCGCGATCGAAATTCAATCACATCTTGCTTGATAGTCACATCTTTATCACCAAAGAAATCGTGACCCAGCAGTCCGACATTTAGTGCGGGCGATATCGGTACAACTACATCTTTAATTGCCAAGCCACCAGCTTCGATTGAAGTAACATTGCCGAGGGAAAAAGTTGCCACTCCGTTCGGAGTTTGTGCTTGCACGGTTCCTTTAGCAACTACGCCCAAAGCAGCAGCCATTGCTGGCGTAATTACTGTGCGGCTGGCTCCAGAATCTACCATCATATCGAACTTTTGTTTGCCGTTAAAGGTGACTTCTATGACTGGGATATTTGCATCTCGGCGTTTGATTTTGACCTGAAATACTCCCGATTCAGTCTCCGGCGCAGTCGCGGGGCTCAATTCTTGGGGCCCAAAACCGCAGACAGAACTGCTTAAGTTGAGAGTTTGGCCCTTGGAGTTGCGGAGGAAGCACCCCTCGATTTCTTGAGCTGCGACTCGCGAGGAATTAACTGCGGTGCAAACTAACATTGAACTGCTCAGAGAAATAACCGCTGTTAAAGCCAGTAAAGGTTGGCGCGGGTTTTGAGCGTTCAGCACCGGCTTTTTTGAGTGGGAGAGAAAAGGCAAGGGAGATTTGCGGGCCATAGTTTGTTTAAACGCTGTAGGTCGATCGTAACAATGACAACGGCCTTTTGGTATACCTTTAGACTTTCCACCCGCACACCAAAGCTGCTGGCCGATAAATTGCTGGTGGAGGGGAGATCCAGAATTTGCACTTGTTGCTGTTGCACAAATCAAAATAATATCTGTATATTACCGGCTAGCATCATATCCCTGGGAGTGATAAGAGTTAAAGCACACGAAAGAAATTAAGAATGCCATGTCACTTTCTACTGCACAACCCGCTCTCCTAGTTCTGGCTGACGGTACTGCTTACCGAGGTTGGTCCTTTGGCGCTGACGCCACCGTCGTTGGCGAAGTAGTATTCAATACGGGAATGACCGGCTACCAAGAAGTCTTGACCGATCCCAGTTATTGCGGTCAAATTGTCACTTTTACTTATCCAGAATTGGGCAATACCGGGGTAAATCTCGAAGACGAAGAATCGAAGGGCCCGCAAATTCGAGGTGCGATCGCCCGGAACGTATGCAGCCGCCCCAGTAACTGGCGCTGCTCGCAATCCCTGCAAGACTACCTAAAACAGTACGACATCCCCGGTATTTACGGCATCGACACCCGCGCCCTGACGCGCAAAATTCGTACGGTGGGAGCGATCAACGGCGGCATTTCGACAGTGATTCTCGACCAAGCGGAGCTTTTGGAGCAAGTACAAGACGCCCCCAGCATGGCCGGGCTGAATCTCGTTCGCCAAGTCACCACCCGCGAGGTTTACGAGTGGTCCGAAGCCACGGACTCGGTTTGGGAGTTCAGTCCCACAGTCAAACCCCCTAGTGGCGAAATGTGGACGGTGGTGGCGATCGACTTTGGGATCAAGCGCAACATCCTGCGGCGTTTGGCGAGTTACGGCTGTCGGGTGATTGTTGTACCCGCTGACACATCGGCAGAAGAAATCCTCAAATACAACCCAGACGGCATTTTTCTGTCCAACGGGCCGGGAGATCCATCCACAGTAACCGAAGGAATCGCGACTGCAAAAGCTCTGTTGAAGTCGGACAAACCTGTATTCGGCATCTGCATGGGACACCAGATTTTGGGGATTTCCTTGGGTGCAGAAACTTTTAAACTTAAGTTCGGCCACCGGGGTTTAAATCATCCAGCCGGTTTAACCCAGCAAATAGAAATTACTAGCCAAAATCACGGTTTTGCGATCGACCCCGATTCCCTAGTCCCCGAAGTCGAAATTACTCATCTCAATTTGAACGATCGCACCGTAGCCGGATTGAAGCACAAAACCCTGCCCCTGTTCTCAGTCCAGTACCACCACGAAGCCAGTCCGGGCCCGCACGACGCCGACTATTTGTTCGATCGATTCGTGCAGTCAATGCGAAACAATCAGAAAGCAGCAGCTTAGTCAGCAGTCAGTTAGCTGTTGGCTGTTGACAGTGAGTGGTCAACAGTCAACAGTCAACTAAAAAAAAGTAGACAAAAGACCAAAAAACTCCTATAATGAATCCTCAACTTTAAGCAATATCTAGCTAGGAGGGTGTCATTCCTGAGTCATTGACCCTGACCGTTAGCCTCAGAGGCACTCGCGAAGTCAAGAATAACTATCAGTTATTTCGCCTGACAGGCCTGCTGGACGCTTTTTCTGAGGCCACTTTTCGGAAGGTACTAAGCAAATTTATTGACGAGGGCCCAAAACACCTAATTTTGGACTTGTCTCAGATAGACTTTGTGGATAGTTCCGGCTTGGGCGCACTTGTACAACTTGTCAAGAAAGCCCAAACCTTGGAGGGGACATTGCAAATTGTCTCAAATCCCCGCGTAACTCAGACTGTTAAACTGGTTCGCTTAGAGAAATTTTTGTCTTTGCAGCCTTCGGTTGATGAGGCGGTAAAAAACGTCAAGGATGCTTGACGACAAAGTGGATTAAATTAGCTATCCGGTTCTCAACGCTGGATAGCAAATTTTAGTTGTTGTGCTTAATAAAACAATATCGATTTTTCCAGAAACTGCCACAGGTATTGCCACTGTTTCCTCCGACGCGCTGAGAGCCGGTAAATTGGCAGTAAAATATGTGTGGCAAACACGCAGAAAAATGGTATAAAAAGTAGGGAACCAGCTCAAGCCCGATCGCGTTAACAACGCCATGCACTGGCTATAATTGCTGAAGTGACGAAAGACTAAATAAGTAAGTTGTAGAAAAACCAAGCTGTGCGGAAGTTTTATTTAAAAAAGTATGTCGCCTCTAGCAGATGACGGACTCAAACTGAGTCTGACTGATATCAGTTTAAATCGAGTTCATCCTGCGAGGGCTACACCAGCCGAAATAGAAAGGATTTCGCCCGCAGCCTGGGCATATTTGGGAGATGCAGTTTACGAACTCTACATTCGGAGTTCGTACTTAGTGCCGCCCAGAAGATTGCAAGCCTATCACGAATTGGTGGTGGGGCAAGTACGAGCCGAAACTCAAGCGCGTCACTTGCGATCGATCTCTCCTTACTTGAACAGTACAGAATTAGCAATTGTCAAGCGCGGCCGCAATGCCGCAGCGGGCCGTGCCAAGCGAGCCGATCCAGAAATATACCAGCAAGCCAGCAGCTTAGAAACATTGGTCGGATATTTGTACCTCACCGATCCCGAAAGATTGACCGAACTTTTGGCACTTTTAGAAATTGAGACTTAAAAGATTTAGCAGTTAAGAGTAGCCAATCGCCAGGGATTAATTAACAACTCTTGCACGGTGGCAAACCTAAAACAGCAAAAAGCCCGATCGAGCAAACAGGATTCATTAGTCAATAATTAGCAACTTTAGCACAACAAAATCCTTGCTCCCTCCCCAGCCAATCTAAAATCTCAAAGTCCCAAGATTGCTCCCTCAATTCTTCAAATCTCAAATCTCAAATTGCTTTGACTCTCACCAGAAACCAATGAGAAAATTTACCAAACCCAACTTTTCACGCTCCTCACGTCCGAATTCCGACAGCAAACCATTCAAAAGCGAAGGCCGCCGTCAGGACTCACCACCGTCGTTTCCCCGCTTTGAACGCAAGCCCCGTCCCGACAGTCGCCCAGGAGTAGACGCGCCTCAAAAACGATCGACCTTCTCCCCCCAATCCCGAGAAATGCCCGTGCGCTCAGTTTTCAAACGGAGAGTCGATTCCGACAGCCAACCATCGATTCGCCGAAATAATTTTCAAGACAGAGACAGAGACAGAGACAGCAGCCCGCAGCCAGCCCGCAACAATTTCCGAGACAGAGACGGATACAGCAGCCCGCAGCCAGCCCGCAACAACTTCCGAGACAGAGACAGCAGCCCGCAGCCAGCCCGCAACAATTTCCGAGACAGAGACAGCAGCCCGCAGGAATCCCGAGGTAATTTTTACAAAGACAGAAACAGAGACAGTAGCCCGCAGGAATCCCGAGGCAATTATTACAAAGACAGAGATAGAGACAGCAGCCCCCAGGAATTCCGGGGAAACCATTTTAGAGACAGAGACAAAGACAGAGACACCCGCCCGGTTGACAGTTTCTCAAACACCGTCGTCCAACCAGACGCAGACTCAGACATGATTTACGGGCGTCATGCAGTGCAGGCCGCTTTAGAAGCAAACCAAGTGATCAACCGGATCTGGGTTGTGCCGCACCTGCGTTACGATCCCCGCTTTCACAGCTTGCTAACCGAAGCCAAAGCCAACGGCAGCATCATTGACGAAGTTGACGATTTGCGCCTCGACTACATCACGCGCAAGGCAAACCACCAAGGCGTAGCTGCTCAAGTATCAGCACACGAATACCTGGATTTGAGCGAACTAATCGCGAAGGCTAAGTCTGCTTGCGCCGATCCGGTAATTGTGGTAGCAGAAGGGCTCAACGATCCCCACAATCTAGGGGCGATTATTCGCACCGCAGAAGCACTGGGAACTCAGGGCATGGTGATTCCGCAGCGGCGGGCCGTCGGGATTACCTCAGCCGTGAGAAAAGTCGCAGCCGGGGCATTGGAAAGCCTGCCAGTAGCGAGGGTTGTCAATCTGAACCGGGCGCTGGAAGAATTGAAAGAGGCTGGATTCTGGATTTACGGCACTGCCGCAGGCGTGGGTGACTCACTAGAGACAGTCAAGTTCTCTGGGCCCACTGTTTTAGTTGTGGGCGGCGAAGCTGACGGTTTGAGCCTTTTGATACAGCGCGGCTGTGACGGATTAGTTTCAATTCCTTTAAGGGGAAATACTCCTAGCTTGAATGTTTCGGTGGCAACGGGAATGGCTTTATACGAAATTTACCGCCAGCGAGGGCCCAAAAAGTTTCACGTACACGGATCGTGAAGGTGGTTGAAAAAAAGACTGCAACAGAGTAATTTATTAAGTAGCTAAAGTCTGGCGATCGCTGTCTGCAGCTACTTAGACCTTATTAGCAGAAAGCCGAGTATACGCGCTCAAATTAGAGCTAAAGCTGAATAACAAACAGATAACTCTGACTTGAAAGCAATGCCGGTTGGTCAACAGCTAGGGCGATGGAATAAGAGGTGAATGCCGCCAAAACTCGATCGACAGCACATCCCGAACAATTAAGGATAGCCAGTCAGCCAATTGACGCGCAGGCGAAATTATAAGGGAGCCTTCTCCCTAATTTCAAACAGGAACTCGAAACCAATCTATTTAGATATCAGCTTTAAATAGGTTTGGATAAGTTATTGGTAGCACTCAGCCACGTGTAAATAATAAAAGCGCGTACCCGCAGCAACCTGAAAACACCGTCAAATACATTAGAAAAGCACATGAAAGAATTCTTGATTAGCTTGCTCAATTTTTTCGGATTGGCTTGGTGGGTTGAAGTTAAAACTTCAGCGCCGCGGTGCATTTATTATTTTGGCCCTTTCTTGACTTCTCAAGAGGCGGAAGCTGCAAAAGCAGGATATGTAGAAGACATAGAAAGTGAAGGTGCAGAAGGTCTTAGTGTTTTGATTTATCGTTGTAAACCTATTAATTTGACGGTTGCAGATGATTTGGGAAAGCTTGGTGACAAAGGGATGTTGCCTGTTTTTTAGTAGCTAGCAGCGACGGTAAATAAAAAGTTTTGAATGCTGAGTTTGAAATTCAAAACTCAAGACTTTTGGGCGATTGTTTGGTATCTTATATAATTCCGATGAAGAGAGAGGACACGGCACTGCCGTGTCCTCCATTTATATCTCAAAACTCAACACTCGCCGTTGCCAACTGCTTGGGGAAATTTTTCGATCCAACGATCGATGTCTGCAAGTACCCGATCGGGAATTTCCCAAGGGAACAAATGGGCTGTATTCGGATAGCACTGCCACTGACAGTCGTGGAGGTGGCGGGCTGTTTCTAAACTGGATGTCGAGGTGATATGCCGATCGTCCTCACCGGCCAGCACTAAACTAGGACATTGAATGTCGCCCAGGTGCAGGAGTCGATCGTATCCGGCTCTCAGAGCGGTATTTAGAGCCGCTGTAGCCTTGTTGGAAGTCTGAAGGTAGGCGGGAGTACCTGCGGCGGCTAGGTAGCCGTAAGCGGTCGCTGTATGCTGCTGGATTAAGTAGCGAAAGAGCGATCGCCTGCCAAAAGTATCGATATTCCACTTCCAGCCCGGTATCGCCCAATTGATAATTCCGGCTAAACCCGTGTACAGGTTATCTTGCCAAGAGATCGGAGGGTGACTTCCCCTCGGTTTGGCGGCCGAGGCGAGTAGAATCAAACCCGCCACTCGCTGCGGATTTTTCATGGCTAGTTCCAGGGCTAAAATCCCTCCCAAAGACCATCCGATTACCAAACACCGATCGACTCCCAATTGATCGAGAAGTGCCTCTAAATCGAGGAGGTGGTCGGTCATTTCAAAGAAAGTTGAGGTGGGGCTGTTGCCGTATCCGCGCAAGTCTGGGGCGATCGTCTGGAACCGCTTTGATAGGTGTTCTGTGAAGACAGACATACAGTAGCCGGAACCTGGATGGCCGTGCAGACAGAGAATCGGAAATCCTGTTCCTTTGACAGAAACATTAAGTTTTGCGTGGGGCATTTTACAAGTGCGAGTAGCTGCAACCTCAAAGGTACACAATAATTACCAATTTTATATTAGCCGAAGCTCGGTTTAGGCCATTGCTTCGCTCTCTTATTTTCTATCAATTTTAACAAAATATAGCGGTTCTTAAGGAAGTGATGTATGGGAGCGATTAGTGATTAACAATCTTACCTTATTTTAGTGAAAAGTGATAAAGATATAATGTACCTTTATTCGTGACGGAGGCTGATAAATTAATGTTTATTGACTACATCACCTTGATGCTCATCAATATGGTGGCAGGGTTATTTATCCTCGCCTACTATGTCTATTCCGGTATCGACGGCGCAAATCGAGAACGGTGGATTCCCGGGTTTGGCATGACAGGGGCGATCGCCCTGACAACAGGCTTGCACATGACATTAACTTGGCCGGTTCCAGGCAGCTTCAACATTGCCTTCGGGGAAATGTCAGTTTTGTTCGGTACCCTATTCATCGGTGCTTCTGTCGCCCTAGCCCAAAACTGGGACTTGATGACAGTTACGATTTACGCATTTTTTGCAGGTGCGGCTGCTATTTTGGTCGGTGTGCGGATTCTGACTTTAGGTCTAACAACGCAGCCAATACTATCAGGAATTGGCTTCATTCTCTCGGGACTCGGTGGCGTCTGTGCGACGCCTGCACTGTTGCTGCGAACTAATCGCACTCTGCGACTAATTGGGGCGATCGTACTCGTAGCAGCGGCTCTGATTTGGGCATTGACGGCTGGTGTGGCATATTGGGGTCATCTGGCTAAATTCTCGAATTGGGTGCCCTACCCCATGCGCTAAAACCCTGCGACTGATTGCCGATATGCAATGAGTCGCTTTCGCAATTTTACCAGCAATGTTAATCTCAAGCAGACGTGCAGTAACTTTGTCAACGTCCAGGAACAATTTAATTTCAATAATTGGGCAAATTTGAGGATTAACTTCTAAAACAACACATTTGTTAACACCTTAATAGAGGGAATATGGAGATGAGCGAGCCAAGCGAAATTTATGTTTTAGGTGCGGGCCCCGCAGGTATGGCTGCTGCTTACACCCTGACTAAACAAAATCAGCCTGTTGTGGTAATCGAACGGGATTCCCAAGTGGGGGGGCTGGCAAAAAGTATTGAATATCAAGGATTTATTCTCGATTACGGCCCCCACTTTTTCAGCACAGATATTGCTCCTGTTGTCCAATTTTGGGACGAGGTAATGGGCCCAGAGGCGGTTACGTTCAAGGTGAGCACTCGGATGTACTGGCAGAAAAGATACTTTAGCTATCCTCCCAGTGTCTCAGAAGTTTTGTTAGGAGTTGGCTTTTGGGAAAGCTTAAAAATTATGGTTTCTTATGTGCAGGCTCAATTATCTCCCAACTCAAATCCTCAAAATTATGCAGAACGAGTTACGGGTAAATTTGGCAAAGAGTTATTTGAAATTTGCTTTAAAGCTTATCTAGAAAAGCTTTGGGGCATACCTTGCACAGGAATTAGCGCTGATTGGGAAGCGGGAAAATTTAGAAATATATCTTTTCGGGAAATTCTGAAAAATGCGATGATTAGGGAGGAGTGGAGACTGAAATTTCCCAGATTAGGCTCGCGACAGCTTTACGAACGTATTGCTGAATTTATGAAAGAGCGCGATCGACCAATTCTCTTCAACCACGAAGTAAAGCAAATTCATCACGAAAACTTTAAAGTCACCAAACTGACTCTAAAAAACAGCAAAACAGGAGAAGAGAAAGTTATTGAATGCCAGGGCGTCATCAGTTCAATTCCTTTGAGTATTTTGCTGCAACAACTCGATCCGCCTGTCCCCAGCCGACTCGTGGAGCAAGTGAAGTCTTTGAAGTTCCGCAACACTGCGATCGCCTATTTAATTGTGGAAAGTGGCAGTTTATTTCCCGATCAGTGTATTTATATCAACGATTCCAATATTCGGCTGGGCCGGGTGACAAATTTTGCTAACTGGTCTAAGGATATGCTGCCAAATACTCATCAAACTCCTTTATGTTGTGAATACTGGTGCGATTTTGGCGACTCGACTTGGCAACAGCCTGAAGCAGAACTTTTGGTACAGGCTGAGCAAGATTTAAGGACTATTGGACTGCTGGGAGATGCAAAAGTTGCTGGGGGTTTTGTCGTAAAGCTAGCCCGTACTCATCCGATATATGCTGTTAATTATCAAGCAGCGTTATCGGAAGTTAACGATTATCTCAATCAGTTTGAAAATCTCGATATAGTTGGCCGTTACGGAGCTTTCAAGTACCACGACCAAGATGGTAGCTTGTACATGGGTATTTTAGCAGCCCAAAATGCTGTCAGTAAGGCTGGACTTTCTTAAAAACTGGGATTTTTACTAATGTAATCGGCAATTTTAGAAATAGACTGCCGAATTTGTAGATCGCCGCTGCTGCGGCTGTCAATCACAGTAATGATATAGGCTTCGCCGTCAATGCTCATCGCTAAAGTTGTGCCCAGAACCAGGGAATTTTCGCCAGTTTTTTCGCCCAGCCACTGAGCTTCTGTTCCTTTGAGAGCGGCAAATCCCAGATCGCGATCGTACTGGCGGTTGAGAGTTTCTACTAATAGTTTAGCACCAGGTGTTTCGCCGTTGTAAATTTGCACCATCATTTCGTTTAGTTCGTTGACAGTCATCCGGTTGGGGCCGGAACCGGGGTTAGCAGGCATAGTCTTTTCCCCCATCAATTTGAAATTGACGCGAGTGACTTGATAGCCGCCCTTTTCTAAGAATTGATTGATGTAATCCCAACCTAAATAATCGATCAGTTGATTGGTCGCGGTATTGCTGCTGCGATCGAGCATTTCTTCTAGCAGTGTCTTCAGCGGGTAATTTTTGGCTGACACAATCTGCGTCGATGAGTCTTCGGTGAAATTGCCGCTATCAACGAATACTTCCTGATTTAAACTTATTTTCTCTTTTTCCACTTTTTGCATCAGGGCGACAGCAATCGGCAGTTTAATTAAGCTGGCGGGACTGACTGGAGGTACATCGCCCCGCAGGTGGACGCATTCTCTAGAAAGGTGGCAAATGCCGATCGAAGCTCGATCGGACAAACCGCTTTCTCGAGCAACCACAGCCAAAAAATCTGACTTTGCTTGCTGCACTTGAGACGTTGCTGCTGTTAAATTTTCGCGGTATTCTTGAATTTTTGAGGCCGTCAGAGGAGCTAAAAACGAATTTTGAGGGACGGACTGCAAGTTGTTGAGGGCTTGCTGCCACAAAAATTGAGTTTGCTGGCTAGATTCGATCGACTGATTTTGGGCGCGTGCAGTTTCTAGCGCTCGATCGGCTAAACGGACTGCTTGCTGCAAGTTGTCGTTAGCTCTTTGTTCTACTAATATTTGGGTCTCTACTGTTTGCAGATCCCGTATCAGACTTTCTTGAGGATTGGAGGTGAAAGGAACTAAGCGCGAGAGAAAAGTTGGTTCTGGGGATGGCGAAGCAGGTGTTTCTAATTGGGCGACGAGTCGATCGCGGATTTTGTAGAGTTCATCGAGAGAACGGAGGTTGGATGATTGAGAAAATGAAATGGCGATCGTCAACACCTGAACCAGCCCGATCCCAGCTACTACTGCCGCCATTTTGTTTGCAACAGGCAAAAAACGCCGAATCCCCAACATAATCAACATCCTCAGCACAATAATATTTACCGATCGGCAAAAAAAAGAGGGCAATTGCAGTTTAGCAATTAACGCCCTCTGAATATTGCGAAATATCTACTTTCTGTGCCTGCGCCGCCAGTCACCACCCAACCGTTTGAGGTAGTCCCAGCCGCGTTGGGGCCAGACATGAGCGCTACCCGTCTTTTCGGCAATCCAGCGAGCTACTTTTGGGCCCGTCCAGTCTCCGCCGTCGGGGGCGGGTCTTTGCAGCGCTTGTCGCAGTTCTTCTTGCTGTTCAGGATTCAGCAAGGATTTTGCAGGAGGGGGCTGGCGGTCTCCGCTGCGGTTTCTCACAGAGTCAGGCCCCTCTCGGTTGTAGCGCTGGACAATTTCTTTGGCGTAGTCGTAGTTGATGCCTATGACTAGGGCTGCTTGTTTGATAGTCCAATTTCTGGAAACCAACAGCAGCAAGTGCCAGCGGCGGGATTCTGTGGTGTTTTGCGCCTGCCGGTAGCGAAGTTTGAGTTCCTCTGCCGTCAGGTGAGATTCTAGGTGAGCTTTAGGTGGCATTCCTCCAACGGGGCATCGGGAACTTCTTACCATATTTCTCTCGTTTTGGGGAGAATTCCGGATCGAATTTTGATGCTGGGGATCAAAAAGGGCGATCAAGCTTTTTTCGGCGTTGCTGAGAAAGGAGTATGATTTGCCTCCGAACTTGGGGCAATTCATGAATTGCCCCTACTAGCGAGTTTCAGGGATTGCTATAGCGAGTGAATCATACCTAAATTCAGCAACGCCCTTTTTTCAAGCTATTAATCGGAACCCAGTACATAAGTGTGGAGCAATTGAACTATTTGATCTCAAGCTTCATTTTTAAACGATGCCTCAGTCATAAATATTAGTGATCGGAGCAGCAGGTGCAGGACTTATTTGCTGTTTTTTAAATCAAAAATGATCGATCGCCCCTTAGCAGAACTTGCAGAAGACGATCGAAACAATCACCCTAAAAATCATCAATTCGCAGCAGTATGCGCACCCAGCTCGGATACGGAATTTGCCGAACGGCTTACAGCAGGTGCAATTGCCAGCTATATTGACTAAGTGGCTAGTAGAAAAGATAAAGGTACGAGCATGGCATCCATCCGCGAGTTGCACCGACAACTGGTCAATAAAGAACGCTCGGCTGTGGAAATTACTCAACAAGCATTAGACCGAATTACCCAGCTAGAGCCGAAATTGAAAAGCTTTCTGTGCGTGACAGCAGACAACGCATTGGCGCAGGCCCACAAAGTGGATGCCCAAATCGCCGCAGGCGAGGAAATTGGGCTGTTGGCCGGCATCCCGATCGCCGTTAAAGACAATATGTGCACCGAAGGGATTCCCACAACCTGCGCCTCTCGGATTTTGGAGAATTTTGTGCCTCCCTACGATGCAACCGTCGTCTCGAAACTCCACGCAGCCGGTGCGGTGATTGTGGGTAAAGCGAATATGGACGAGTTTGCAATGGGGAGCTCGACAGAAACTTCTGCTTATCAAGTTACCGCGAATCCTTGGGACTTGGAGCGCGTGCCCGGAGGCTCTTCTGGCGGTTCTGCCGCAGCGGTAGCCGCCGGAGAATGCGTCGTGAGCTTGGGTTCGGATACTGGGGGCTCGATCCGCCAACCAGCTTCGTTTTGCGGCTTGGTGGGGCTGAAACCGACTTACGGGCTGGTTTCTCGCTACGGTTTGGTGGCCTATGCTTCTTCTCTCGATCAAATTGGGCCTTTTGGCCGGACTGTTGAGGATGCGGCGATTTTGTTGGGCGCCGTAGCGGGTTACGATCCGAAAGATTCGACCAGTCTCAATGTCCCAATTCCTGACTACGCCCAAGCTTTAAGACCCAGTTTGCGACCGAAGGGTTTAATTAGAATTGGGGTAATAAAAGAAACTTTTGGTGTAGGGTTGGACTCGTCCGTAAAAGACGCTGTTACTAAGGCGATCGAACAATTTCAAGAATTGGGCGCAGAAATTCAAGTCGTTTCTTGTCCGCGGTTCCGCTACGGTTTGCCTACTTACTATATTATTGCTCCTTCAGAAGCTTCGGCGAATTTGGCGCGATATGATGGAGTTAAGTACGGTTTCCGGTCGGAAAATCCCGAGAATCTTTTGGATATGTACGCCAAAACTCGCTCTCAAGGGTTCGGTGCGGAAGTTAAACGCCGGATTGCGATCGGCACTTACGTGTTGTCGGCTGGATATTACGACGCCTATTATCTCAAAGCTCAAAAAGTTCGGACTTTGATTAAAGAAGACTTTGAGAAAGCTTTTGCTCAAGTTGATGTTTTGATCAGTCCGACTGCTCCGACTACAGCTTTTAAAGCAGGCGAAAAATTCAACGATCCGTTGAGTATGTATTTGTCAGATTTGATGACTATTCCGGTGAATCTTGCTGGTTTACCAGCCTTGAGTTTGCCCTGCGGATTTGATGATAAAGGATTGCCGATCGGCATACAACTGATTGGTAATCTTTTGCAAGAATCTCGGCTGTTTCAAGTGGCTCACGCCTACGAACAGTCAACGAACTGGCACTTGCGCCGCCCAGCACTGCATTGATTTTTGAAATTCGGCGGAACTCTGCGGTGGAAGTTAGTAATCGATCTTGGCTAATTGTGTGAATTAATCATTTGCCTTTAGCTTTTGACCGATCTCTAATTTCCCGCACGTCCTATTTTCTATGAACAAGTTGCTGGTATCTCTTTTTTCTAAATCGCTAATAACTTTTGGGATGGTTTTGGCGATCGGTTATTCTGCAGGTTGTGTATTTCTATTTGCAGCGCAAGGTAAGTTTATCTTTTTTCCGGCGCGGGCGATCGAAACTACCCCAAAAGATTTTCAGTTGAAATATCAAGATGTTTGGCTGCCAATTCCAGCTAAAACCGGTGCAGCCTTCATCGTGCACGGGTGGTGGATTCCAGCCTCGGATACCCCCAGCCCCCCCTTGGTAAGAAGGGGGGGAGCAAGAGAGTTGGTTTGCACCCCCCCCCCCCCCCACAAAGAGTTGGGGGCGAGAGAGGGCGGGAGCACCACCCAAAAGAAAAGAGGGGGGCCCCACCCACCCCCCCCC
>JANNOR010000049.1:0-38138 GCA_031399265.1 Cyanobacteria bacterium SOY_34_metabat_3
TCCGGCAAAAATTCCGATCGCGCTTCCGCCCAAAGCCATCCCCACCGCCAACAGCCACCGATCGCCTGAGAGAAAAACTTGCAGCACGCTCAAACTCACCAGCAACAGCATTCCTGGGATAAAATCAAAAGGAGAATATATCGATTCTTTATGAAAAGCTCCCTTACCCTCGGCCCGCAGATACGGATAGCGGGCGATCGCCACCAGTTGGGCCCACCTCCCCCAACCCGCCACACCCATCAAAGCCAGCCACCGATAGTTATTCAAGTCCGAGAGCGCGACAGTTTTCAGCAGGACGATCGCGATCGCAGCCATCGCCCCAAAAGCCCCTGTAACGCTGTCCCGCATCACTTCCAGCCGACGAACGGGGTCGGGTACAGCCAGCCCGTCCGCCGCGTCCATTGCCCCGTCTAGGTGCAGCCCGCCTGTCACGGCGATGCCCAACACTACCACCAAGGCCGATCGAGTCAGAGCAGGCATTCCCAGCAACTGCAACCCAACATCCGCCAGTCCCAGCATCCCCCCGATTAAAAGCCCGATCGCCGGTGCCAAGCGAGCAATGCCCCGAAACTCCAAAGTCCAAGACATCGGCACCGGCAAACAAGTATAAAAAGCGATGGCGGCTGCGATCGCAGCACCTTGATTCTGGAAAAAGTTGATTGTAGAGCGAACCCATTTATCATCCATCATAAGATAGAAAATTTTTCATGTTGTATGCAGTTGTGAATCGATTAGCCTGTGCCAGAATTGGAACTGTAACACCCTAGTCCTTTGGATCGGGCATTCGTTCTGCCGATCGCTGTTTTCCCCGGAAAACCTCTGACGGCAGCGATCCCGAAGATCCCTATCTAAAATGGCTAAACTAAAGACCCGCGTTTCCCGTATCCAGAATTCTAGCTAACTCCCTGATTTCCTAGACGGGAACATACTACAACAGAGGCTTTTACTCCATGAGTCACGACCAATTTAATAACAGGGTAGTTGCTCCTTGCATCATCGATACAGGCATTGTCGTCAACAAGCGCGATATCAAAAGATTGCTGTTTGATTTAGGACGTGTCCGCTACCTTCACATACAAGATGGCAAGATATACAGCGAAGGGGAAGGTTACGTGTTCGAAGTCTTCGCCAACCCCGACCGTTCTACCTTGATTGCCAATCATGCGCTTTATTTGAACGTGTATAGTTTTGACTACCTGGAACTAAAACAGTCCCCGGTCGAGGGTGCTTATTTTGAGCTGATTCAAGAGGGACGGCAGTTGCGGTTAATTCCCCTCTCCAATCCTTTGCAAGAGCAAGTCGCCCGGAATTTAAATGCGGCAGCTTTGGATGCGGCTGTCGATCAGGTACTCTCAGGTAACTGGGATCTGCAATTGGATGAGGATGATTCCCCCTTTTAATCGTCAGTCATTAGTCATCGGTATGAGTTTTTTGTCGCGATGTCATCAACAATAGATTAGAGATCACACGGACGGCCGAGTAGCGGTTAACGAGCATCGGGGACTAATGACTGAGGACAAGGCGAAATTTTCTTTTAAATGTCAGGCTAATTGCAGCCATACCCAAGCGCGTGCAGGGGTTTTTGTGACTCCCCACGGCGTTGTGGAAACGCCTAAATTTATGCCCGTGGGGACGCTGGCGAATGTCAAAACTTTGACGCCGGCACATCTTAAGGATGCGGGCTCTCAAATGGTTTTGGCAAATACCTATCACTTGCACTTGCAGCCCGGGGAAGCGATTGTCGCAGGCGCGGGTGGATTGCACAAATTTATGGCCTGGCCGGGCCCAATACTGACGGATTCCGGCGGCTTTCAGGTGTTTAGCTTGAGCCAAGCGCGGACTATTTCTGAAGATGGGGTGATTTTTCGTTCTCCTCGCGACGGGCGGATGATTAATTTGACGCCGGAAAAATCGATCGAGATTCAGAATGAGTTGGGCGCTGATGTGATTATGGCTTTTGACGAGTGTCCCCCTTACCCAGCTACGCGGGACGAGGTGGAAGCTGCGACAGACAGAACTTACCGCTGGCTAAAACGCTGCATTCAAGCTCACTCGCGCCCGGATCAGGTTTTGTTCGGCATCGTGCAGGGCGGTGTTTTCCCAGATTTACGATCGCGCGCGGCAAACCAGTTAGTAGATTTAGATTTACCAGGTTATGCGATCGGCGGAGTCAGCGTCGGGGAATCGGGGGATTTGATCGCAGAGATTGTGAAAGCGACTGCGCCTTTGTTGCCGGCACATAAACCCCGTTATTTGATGGGGATTGGGACTTATCGCGAAATGGCGGTGGCTGTGGCGAGTGGGGTAGATATGTTTGATTGCGTGATTCCGACTAGGCTGGGCCGCCACGGGACAGCTTTTGTAGGTGGGGAACGCTGGAATTTGAAAAATGCTCGGTTTCGTGAGGATTTTGCTCCGCTGGATGAGTCTTGTCCTTGCTATACCTGCCAAAATTTCAGTCGGGCTTATTTAGCCCATTTGGCCCGGGCTAACGAAGCACTGGGGTATACTTTGCTGGCGCTTCACAATGTGACGGAGTTGATTCGCTTTACTGGGAAGATGCGGGAGGCGATTCTTGCCGATCGATTTACCGAAGAGTTTGGTCACTGGCTGACACCTGCGGTCGATCGAGAATGAGTTCCTTTGGTGAAGATATGCGACAATTATTAAAATTGTGTTGGATAGGTAGGTTGATTCATGGAAGCTGCATTACTGTTGGCAAAAATGCCAGAAGCTTATTCGGTCTTTGAACCACTGGTTAATATTTTGCCGGTGATTCCCGTGTTTTTCTTGCTGCTGGCTTTTGTTTGGCAAGCGGCTGTCGGGTTCAGATAAGTCTGATTTCATTGAAAGCAGGGGCAATTCCACAATTGTCCCTGCTTTTAGCTGTTGAGTTTTTGGGCCGATCTCGTTTACGGTTGTTTCGGAATGATTTAACCGCAGAGACCGCAGAGAACACAGAGGCAGGAAAGAGAGATGAATAATTTTGATATGCTATGTTTAGCCCTGGCCGATCGCCTTTTGGAATGCCGCCCTTTCTGAGATCCGCGACCTGTATTCCAAAACAGCCGGATCAGCGCTGAGATCGAGTTTTAGCATCATCGGAATGTTTAACATTGACTCGACTGCTGCGTCGGCGACACCGAATTCAGCTCCCATTAAAAACGGCTGTTTTTCAAAGATTTCATTACAAATTCGTAGGGAACGCCGATTTCTTCTAAATACCACTTGACAATTGACGCTCTGCTGCGAGATCCGCCGTAAAGTTTCAGCACCGTTTGGTTCCTTTAACGAAATCTGATGATTGTAGCATTTGGGCATTGAGCATGGGGCATGGGCTTGCGCAGGGAATGGCTAATAAAGTGCGAGCTTCTAGCTCGCGAGCTAGAAGCTCGCACTACACTGACGCTGCTGTTAAATGCGACCAGAGGATGTTGCTGCCGATCGCCATTAAAATTGCGCCTCCGAGGAACTCTATTTTTTTGCCAAACAAGTTGCCGCACTTGTGGCCGATGAACACGCCGGCAAATACGACAAAAAAAGTAATAAAGCCGATCGTGCTAACTACTGGGCCGATCGAAGTTTTTAGGACTGCAAATCCGATACCAACTGCGAGAGCATCGATACTCGTCGCCACCGATAGCGCGATCAAAGTCCCCGTATCTAACGGATTGAACTTTTTCTGGCATTCTTCGCTTTGCAGCGATTCGTAAATCATTTTACCGCCAATACAACTCAAAAGCCCGAAAGCGATCCAATGGTCGATCGGCGTTATCAAAAAACTAAAACTCAGACCTATAAACCATCCTATCAAGGGCATCAAAGCTTGGAATCCGCCAAAAAACAAGGCGATTTTTAAAGCTTTGTTGACCTTCATGTGTTTGATTGCTAAACCGCTAGAAACAGCAACAGCAAAAGCATCTGCTGCTAGTCCCAAGGAAAGGAAGACGGTAGTGGCTGCATCCATTTTTGTAAACTGTTAGATATTATAGAAAATGTGTTCTCCTCGACTTTTTTACTTTACACTAAGCTTTGATATAATTACATTTTTCTCACAATCAATTCATTTTCTTATCACATTTATTTCACAATTGGTGAGGAGTGAAAAAATTTGCGCTATTCTGTATAGAGTATTTATCTAGTAAAATTGACGATGCCGCCATCTAGACCCTACCAGCCATTGCTGTTCAGATTACTGCACGGAGTTAACGCTGCGATCGCCCTTTTAGCAATTTTAAGCGCATTTCTGGTTTACAACACCTACGATGGGCGGTTGGGGACTTTGCCCTTGCCCCGGATTGCAGATATTATTGGAATTCACGGCACTTTTGGCAAGATGTTGCTGTTAGGAGTAATGCCGGCTTTTGCATTGTACAGTTTCCATGCAGGTCAAAAACGCTTGGTGCAGCCTGATTCTTTTGGGAAACTAACGCAGATACCAAAACCGATTGGGTGGTACAGTTTGCACCGTCTGGTGAATACGCTGATGTTGCTGGCCCTGACATTTTCAATAGCTTCTGGCAGTATGGTTAAGGAAGAATGGCTGCCGGCGGGGGAATTAACGCAGCTTTGGTATTATTTGCACGCTTCTGGTTGGGCGGTATTGGTGTTTTGTCTGGGAATGCACTTGTTGATGAGCGCGAAGGTGGGGGGTTTGCCGCTAATTTGGTCGGTGTTTGATGCTGCGTACCGCCCGCAGGATTCGCCGGCTGTTTGGTGGCAAAAAATTCGCTCTTTGGTCGATCGCTCTTAATTTGAAAATGAACAGAAATATTTTATTAATTGTTGCGGAAGTCTTAGTAACGGGAGGTTGGTTGTTTGCTCTGGTTGCGCCCTTATTATTCCCCTAATCCTACCTTATCAAGTTTGGTTATAAAATTATCATCAGGCTTGTAGTGAGGACTTCATTCCTTCTTTTCATCATGACTAAAGTCCTCGCTACGAACTGTTAAAAATTTATATATCATAGCAATATCAAACGATCGGCAATTCTACTATAAACTCAGCACCGTCCCCAGTTTGAGATGCAGTTTGAGATGGCATCGGAGATTGAACGCTCAGGCGGCCGCCGTGCACTTCTACAATAATTTTATAGCAAACCGACAGCCCCAATCCTGTAAAATTTTTCAAGGATTTAGTACCGCAAAACGGGTCAAATATTGTCTGCTGAGCTTCTGGCGGAATTCGAGAGCCGTTGTGGGCGATCGATACTGCAATAAATCTACCTGTAGAATGCTCGACAATGCCTGTTTTAATTGTAATAACTTGGTCGGAGTTTTCAATACTGTTAACAGCATCAATAGCATTGCTAAGGATATTCGCAAATACCTGACTCACTTGACCCGGATAACACAACATTGGCGGCAGGTTGCTGTAATCCTTGACGGTTAATATTTTTGGCGACCTTCGGTGAGCGAGCAACACCAAAATATTGTCGATACTTTCGTTAAGGTTAACACGTTCTTTGTTGTCTCCGTCAGGAAGTGAAAAATTCCGCAAAGCAAGAACAATCTGGCGAATGCGATCGGTTCCTACTTTCAAAGAGTTGAGAATTTGCGGTAAATCTTCGCTGATAAAATCTAGGTCTAAGGCCTCTATTTCTTTGATGACTCCCAACACAGGTTCGGGATATTGTTCGCGATAGACGCGAATTAGGTCGAGCAAATCTTTGATATAATCGTTGACGTGAATCAGGCGACCGTAAATAAAGTTAATTGGGTTGTTAATTTCCCGGGAAATTCCGGCGGCTAATTGACCGACTATTGTCATTTTTTCGCTTTGTACTAAATGCTCTTCGGTTCTTCTGAGTTTGGCTAATACTTCTTCCAAAAGTTTGAGTTCGTCTTGAATTTGTCCGTGGAGTTGGGATTGGGAAATGGCGAGCGCCAGCGAGTCGGCAATTGCTTCTAAAATTTCCACCTCGTCGGGAGTCGCAAACCGCCGGTTGGCACAGGCGAATAGATAACCGAGCCGATTATTTTGAGTTAGTATCGGTACTGCTGCGTAACGGCTGTCTGCGAGTTCGAGATCATCTGCGGCGGTTTGATGTAGCAGTACCGTTTCGCAGCGGTGAAGCCGCGCAGCTAAATCTCCAGAGGGCCCTCCGGTCGCGCCGAAGATTCCCAAGCGCCCCGACAAACCTTCCCGGCAATATTCCCAGCAAAATTCTACAGTATCTTGCCGGGGGTCGTACCAGCCGAAAATTGCTCGATCGAGCTTCAGTAAAGTACCGAGTTCGTCTACTGTCGTTTGCAGGATGCGATCGAGTTCCAAGCAAGCGCGAGTGCGACCGGTCAAGCGGTGGAGAAGGGCTTCGGCGCGAGTACGGAGCGACTTGTGCACAAACAGTTTCAGTGCGGCAATTGCTGCCAAGATAGCTGCGGCGGCAAGTACGGCGGCGCTGGCTGCCATTATATTTAAGGGGAGCAGTTCTTTTTCGAGATTTTCGCGGGGAATTACCAGGGCGATCGACCATTCGGCTTGTTCTAAAGGAAGATAGGCAACATAAACTTTGCCGTCGTTGATTTTAGTCAGCGAAATGCCCGTTTTTTGATAAACCATCTCGCGGGCTACATTGGCCAAATTAGGATCTGCGGACTCTAAAAGACTGGGAGCAGGCTTGTCGATATTTCCCATTAAACGAGTGTCGGGATGGACAATCGGCACTCCTTGAGAATTGAGAACAAAAGCATAAGTTCCTGCACCGTATTCCAGCTTTCCTACTACTTCGACAATACGGTCGATTTTGATCGCGCCGTTCATTACTCCGATCGGCATTTCCACTGTTTTATCCTTTGATATTCCCGCATTTGACCATACCGGAGCCGAAATCGGAACTATACTTTGTTGTTTGACAGTCCGAGAAATGGTAGGATCTGAAACATAAACTTCTCCAGCCATTGCCTTTTTGAAGTGTTGGCGATCGCTGACATTAATCAAAGCTCTGCCGACTTTTGTAGTAAAATAAGAACCGTCGGGTTCAATTAATGCGAAATGCTGGAATTCTTGCAGTCGATTTATTTCCGATTTTAAATAAGGCCCTGCTACGAGCCAATTCATCGATCGAACTGAAGGAGTGTTGGCGAGGATTTCGATCTCTGTTTTTCTAGTGCCGATCCACCGATCGATCTTGTTAGCGCGTTCCCTGACTTCCAGCAAAGCATTCCGCTCGCTTTTGTGAATAATCAAGCGGCGGACGCTTTGATAGCTCATACCAGCAGCAATGCTAGCTGCGAGAACTGTTACGCCCAAAATTAAGAGCGCAATTTTGTGGCGAACATCGTATTCGCCCTTAAATCCCGCTGGCAATATTCCAGTTAATTTCCACGACTTTACTCTCGCAAAGCTTCGCATGGTTTGACCAATTTGTGAGATTGAAATCCTCAGCTCACCTGTGAGTAGTCTGAAAACTACTAGCATTCAATAAGTGCAGGGATTTTTTATTTTTTTCCCGCTGGCTGGCTCATTCTGTTAAACTGGAATACAACTTTACCATGTTTTTGACAAATTCAAACATTTCATCAACAAGTTAAGAGCTTTGTCAACATTCGTTAACAATTTATGTGCATCATGTAAGGTGCGCACTGCACAACCTACGTTCAGATATTTGGTTTTTTTTAAATATAGCAACTACCAATTATGTAAGGTGCGCACTGCGCACCCTAAGTTCAGATGTTTGGCATTTTTTTAATAATTAAATATTAAGAGTTTTCCCCTCATTAATGAACGAAAAACTTGTTAAATCTTTAATTAAGCCTTTGGGCGATTTACTTAAAGAACTTTGTGAGTATGTTCGTGCTGTTTCACGTTATCTTCAGTGCGAATGACTCGCTCCGAGTTGAGGACTCTTTTGCGTTCTAAGGAATAAGTAAAATCGTTGCGAACTGTTCCTAATGGAATGTGAACTTGAGCTTCGGGGCGGATTTTGTAAGTGCGGGCTGCGGCGATCGCCCGAAAGCCGAATTCTTCGCTAAACTGAGCTTCAGCGGGGAATTCTGACAACCGTTTAGGTGATTCGCCGTCGAACACTTCTCCTAAAGTCGTCCCCCAAGCCATTGCATAAGATGTGGGAATTCCCTTAACAATTGCTTCCAAAGCTGCTGAGGGGATAGCTTCGATTACTTTTACTTCAAAAACTTCGCCTTCTTCTTTGATGAAGCAGGTGGCTATACCGACTGCTATGTAGTCGTTGGTGCAGAGTTCGGGAGCGTTGGGATAAACTGTTGCAGTCGTCATAAAATTCTTGTGAGTTGGAAGGGATTTGGGATTTGAGATTTTTGCTGCGGATTTTGCTGGGGGTTTTACCTAAAAAATCTCAAATCGGCGGTTCTAAAATATCGAAAATTTTGGGGTTGAGATCCCCTGAGCCGATCGCGCCAGCAGGTCGATCGTACCACATCAAGGTAGATGGCGGACGATCCGGCAAGGATTCCCCGCCGCCACGACGTTTGGGGGAATATCTTTCACAACAACGCTGCCTGCGCCGATCGTGCTATTGTCGCCAACAGTCACTCCCGGACAAATAATACAGCCGCCGCCAATCCAAACATTATTACCAATATTAATCTCGGCGGCGAGTTCCCGGCCAGAAAGTCGAATTTCTGGGTCAGTGGGGTGAAAAGCGGTGTAAATTTGCACGTAGGGCCCGCACAGCAAATTTTCGCCGATGTTAACTCGATTGCAGTCGAGAATCACGCAGCCAAAATTCATGTACAATCCGTTTCCAGCATAAATATTGCTGCCGTAGTCGCAGTAGAAAGGTGGCTCGATTTCAATTTTTGGCCCGAGGGCGCCGAACAATTCTGCGATAATTTCTAACCGTTTTTCGGGTTCATCTTCATGGGTAGAATTGTAAATTCTGGCGAGGCGACGAGCTCGCTGGCGCTCTAAAGTTAATTGGGCATCGCTAGCTAAATACAATTCACCGGCGAGCATTTTTTGTTTTTCGGTTTTTTCCACAATTTTTCATCAGGCAAGAATTGGCGGTCTAAAATAAGACGGCGGTTGAAACCGCGTCTATAAAAACGAAGTCCGCCTCCGCGGACTGAAGAAAATAAGGTAATTTTAACCCAATACGCGATGGATAAGACGGTGGTTTCAACCGCCGTCTTCTTCAACCCGCGGAGGCGGGTTTTGTTTGTATAGACGCGGTTTCAACCGCCCGGTCTTCTTGATTCTGCAAACAAACCGCTAAATCTAGATTGGTTAATTGTTCAAAAGCTCGATCGATCGATCCTTTTCCCCGCAGAAAGCCCGTATTCGCAGCGGGGCAGATATATTGCAAAGTCTCGGGCTCAAATCGATCGACAATTGACTTGACGCTGTTAATTTGCCGGGGCCAGTGAAAAGTTTTTGCCGTTCTGTGCGGTACTGGGGCGGCTTCTCGGTTGGGGAGCAAGTGTCTGCCGGAAAACAGGACTCCGCCGTTACCAGTATCATAAAGGCAAGAGGAACCCGGAGAGTGGCCGGGAGTCCAAAATGCGTAAGTTCGATCGCTCAAAACAAATTCTCGTTCAAAAACCGTCAATTGCAATCCCGGGAGCAAATAAGCTTCCTGCTCTTGAATCAGGATATCGCACCCGGTGGCTTCCTGAATCTCCCGCGCCTTGGCGATCGCACCCCGGTGGGTGAGAAACAGCAGTCGCACACCGCCATGTTCCCGCAAAAAGGTTTGGTTGGTCTCATCCCAAGCGGGACAATCCACCAAAATGTTAGTTTGGTTTTCTACAATGAAATAAGCTGTCGCACCAAGCGTTTCCCGGTTAGGCGGGAAAGCCAAAATATTCTCTAGCACGGGCTTGGGTTGTTTGCAGACTGAATTCTGTTGTTTCAAGGAAGTATTGAGAAGGACTCAAATAAATATTATGTTCTTTTTATGGTTGTTTGTATTGGGACTGATTTCGTACTACTTGTTGCAGACTAGCCTCAGCCGCATCACCCGAACTCCGGTGTGGCTGCTGTGGTTGGTCATCATGAGCCCTGCGCTGATTTGGACTGCTTGGATTTTGGCTAACGGCCCCAGCAAAACTACGCCGCCAGACTGGCTGATTATACCTTTTTTGGTTAGCCCTATTTTGTACTTTTTGCTGGTAAATTTGGGACGCAAGGAACTTTCCAGCAAGACCGATGATGCGGTAGCAGACTCTGGGGCCCAAGCCGCACAGCCAAAACCGCCCGTGCGCCCGATCGATGCAGCAGAAGAAGCGAGTTTGCGCGATTGTTTTCCTTGGTCAATGTTCTGTTTGCGGGATTTAGAATTTCGGCCGCAGGCTGTAATTTGTCGGGGACAGTTACGCACCAACCCGGAAGCAGCTTATCAGGCAATTCGCGAGAATGTCCAGAAGCATTTTGGCGATCGCTTTTTAGTCATATTTCAAAACAGCTTGAGCGGCCAACCTTTTTTTGCCATAGTTCCCAATCCCAGCCGCCAATCTGGGGAAATTCCGGTCAAAACCGAATCTTTAACTAGGCCATTTTTTGCATTAGCTTTAGTGCTGATTACGGTGTTTACCACAACGCTGGTGGGAGCTCGAATGGCCGGAGTTACCGAACAAGCTTTGCAGGCCAACCCGTCAGTATTACTCCAGGGTTTGCCTTACTCGCTGGCTCTAATTACATTTTTGGGGATTCACGAATCCGGCCACTATTTAGCAGCCCGATTCTACAAAATTCGCACGACTTTGCCTTATTTTATTCCGATTCCTTTTTTCTTGGGAACTTTTGGCGCTTTCATTCAAATGCGGAGTCCAATTCCCAACCGCCGAGCTTTATTTGATATCAGTATTGCCGGCCCGCTGGCGGGTTTGGTGGCGGCAGTGCCGCTGTTGATTTGGGGTTTGGTTCGTTCGACTATCGTACCGCTGTCTGACAAGTCGGGAATGTTGAATTTTGACTCTTTTAGCCCGAAATTTTCGCTGCTGGTGACTTTGCTGAGCAAGTTAACTTTGGGCGGCGCTTTGAATGCGGAAACTGCGATTAATTTGCATCCGGTGGCGGTGGCGGGTTATTTGGGTTTGATCGTGACGGCGTTTAATTTGATGCCGGTGGGACAATTCGACGGCGGACACATCGTACACGCGATGTTCGGCCAGCGAGCAAGTATGGCGATCGGACAAGTTGCTAGAATTTGTATGCTGCTGCTTGCTTTTTTGGAACAGGGTTTGCTGCTGTGGGCAATTATTTTGTTCCTGACGCCACTTACCGACGAACCGGCGCTGAATGATGTTAGCGAGTTGGACGATCGCCGGGATTTTTTGGGCTTGCTGGCGATCGGGCTTTTGTTAATTATTTTGTTACCTGCGCCTAAAATACTGGTTCACTGGTTAAATGTTTAGAAGGAAGAGGGAAGAGGGAAGAAGGAAGAAGGAAGAAGGAAGAGAGAAGAAGGAGGGAGTTATCTAGGATAGCAATAAGAAGGAACAAGGAAGAAAAGACAAGTTCGCAAATTCTGCAAGGCTTGCTATATTAGGACTTACGCGCGGGGGCGATCGACCCGGTTTCTTCCTAGATACTTCGCTACCAAACCGAGATTTCTCGCAGAAACTGGGTTGATGAGGGGTCCATGACTGGATTTCTATAGCAATCCTAAATAATTTGCTTATTGTACGCGAGCAAGATGCTCGCACTGTAAGGATTCTGCCCTCGATTGATTTTGCGACTGATTTAGGACTGCTATATCTCGACGTAATGTTTTTTCCCACCGACTTATCTGAGAAATATGTCCTACGAATCCTTTAGTTTCCAACTATTAAAAGATCGGTTTGGATTGGAGCCGTCACTCAGTTCTCTTTTATCGAATACCAAGGTTATTCCTTTAGAACCCTCAGAATGGCTGTGGAGAAGTCTAGAAATTAGTTCTAATACTGCCGTAAAAACTGCAAAAGAACGTTCGGAACGAATTATTTCCCCTATTTTATTAGAGTTGAGAGAAAGGAACAAAAGACAATTTTCTCTTTTTTCCGGCTGGTCATTTGATGTAGATGTTTCTCAAAAATTGAATGGAAAATGTGATTTTTTACTGTCTTGCGTGCCGTTTGATTTTGAAATCAAAATTCCGGTTTTTGTATTGAAAGAAACCAAAGGTGGCGAAATAGAAACTTGTCTGCCGCATTGTGCCGCGCAAATGGTGGCAGCGAGGCTATTTAACGAACGCAAACAAAATTCTATACCAGTCGTATTTGGCTGCGTAACTACTGGTGTTGTCTGGCGGTTTCTTAAATTAGAGGGAAATAATTTAACTATTGATGCTGATGTGTATTATCTTGATAATGTGCCTCTAATTTTAGGAGCTTTGCAAACAATCATTAATTTATACCAATAATCTAATAGGGTGCATCTCAATGAGTGCAAATATATCCGTAGGGGCGAAGCATGACCGTAGTTAATATGGGATTATAACTAATAACTTATATGCGGTCATGATTCGCCCTCTTCAAAAGTGAGATACACCCATCAAATAACTGTAATAGGTTGGAAGTGAGTAGTAAAGTCCGCCTCAATTTTTGAGAAATTTATCTATTGCTACAACTCAATTGATTTTGTGACTGCAAATCTACTAATATAGCTGTACTAATGATAACAATTACTCCCGAACAAACGGCGCTAATTCCAATTTATCGCCAGAAGTGGCGGCAAATTGGAGTTTCGATCGCACCGCTCGATCGCCCGCAAGCAACAGCCGCCATCCACACCGCCTACAACATCATCGATTTTCCAGAACCGGAAATTATTTTCTGCGACAGCCCTTACATAGCTTTGCAAGCTGTCGAACCTCTAAGGATACGCGATTCTGGCCTGGAAACTGGTGGCGAAATCAGAAACAAAATTCACAATGAATTGTACGATATATTGAGGAGTCAACTGGACAGAAAATTAGAAAATGAAATTTACAGCCAACTGTATAACCCGCTGTACGCTCAACTGATGAATCAATTCCACCTTCATGTTAAAGATGAACTTTACGTCAAATTAGCAAGGAAGTTGGGCGGGAGATTTCAGAGATTTTTGATCGACCAGACTTATCATAATAACAGCATAGTTTCCCAACTGTCAGCCTGTCACGGAAGTTGGGTTGAATTTTGTATAGACGTGTTGAATTTGGAGTGCGATCGCCCTTTGTATGCAGCCTTTAAATCCCTCACCGAAAACTGCGGCTGGATTTATCCGTTTGAGAAAATATGCTTTGTGTGCGATCGCCCGACTCAAGTTCATTTTGACAGCGAATATTTGCTCCACGCAGAAGGTCGATCGGCTGTAGAATTTGCGGACAAGTTCAGCGTATACTCTTATCGCGGTGTTCTGCTGCCTGCCGCAATTGGTGAAGTTGCGCCCCAGTCTTGGGAAGCTTCATGGCTTTTAACACAAAAGAATGCCGAAGTGCGACGAGTTCTGATTCAGGCGATCGGCTATCCGAGAATTTGTCAAGAATTGCAAGCTACCGAATTGGACACTTGGCAAGAATATACTTTGTTAAAAATTGATAACAGTATTGACATAGAGCCAATTTATTTGTTAAAGATGACTTGTCCGAGTACGGGACACATTCATGCACTGCGAGTACCTCCACAAGTGCTAACGGCGAAAGAAGCAATTGGCTGGGTAAATTGGGGAATAAATCCAGAAGAATTTCAGGTGCAGACTTGACGGGAAAGTTGAGAGTTAAAGAATTACACTCCGGCAAAAACAGCCTTGCGTGCAAGTCCAAAACAATTAAAAAATGTAGAATTGCAACCACCGCTTGATACTATGTACTCTGGCAGCTAAAACCAAATAATTCAAATCGACATGAGCCAGCATCCAGACCGCATTGCCCCTCACGGCGGCATCCTGGTCAACCGCATTGCCACACTAGACCAAAGACAAGAATTTTTCGACAAAGCAGAAGTTTTGCCGCGAGTCCAGTTGTCAGATCGATCGATCTCCGACCTGCAAATGATCGCGATCGGCGCCCTGAGTCCCCTCAAAGGGTTCATGAACGAAGCTGATTATCGATCGGTCGTCAAAGAAATGCGCCTCTCCAACGGCCTTCCTTGGTCGATTCCGATCGTCCTCAGTGTCAGCGAAGCAGTCGCCGACACCCTCACTGAAGGCAGTTTAGTGCGCCTCGACTCCCCAGCGGGCGAATTTGCCGGCATCTTGGAACTCTCCGAAAAATACCGCTACAGCAAAGAAGAAGAAGCCATCAACGTCTACCGCACTGACGACCTCAAACACCCGGGCGTCCAAGTAGTAGACCAATCCGGGCCAGTTAACCTCGCAGGCGAAGTTTGGTTGCTGGAACGCGAACTCGATGTCCGGTTTCCCCAATACCAAATCGATCCGGCAAAATCGAGACTGCTGTTCAAAGAAAAAGGATGGAAAACCATAGTCGGTTTTCAAACCAGAAACCCGATCCACCGGGCCCACGAATACATCCAAAAATGTGCGTTAGAAACAGTAGACGGCTTGTTTTTGCACCCGCTAGTAGGGACGACTAAAGATGACGACATCCCCGCTGACGTGCGGATGCGCTGCTACGAAATTCTGCTAGAAAAATACTATCCAAAAGAACGGGTAATTTTGGCAATTAATCCGGCAGCGATGCGCTACGCCGGGCCCAGAGAAGCAATTTTTCATGCTTTAATCCGCAAAAACTACGGCTGCACTCACTTTATTGTAGGGCGCGATCACGCTGGAGTTGGCGATTATTACGGGACTTTCGATGCCCAACATATTTTTGACGAATTCGAGCCTGGAGAATTGGGAATTGTGCCGATGAAATTCGAGCACGCTTTCTATTGCACGCTAACCGAACAAATGGCTACAACTAAGACAAGCCCAAGCACTCCCGAACAGCGGGTGCACTTGTCGGGAACCAAAGTTCGGGAAATGCTGCGCGCTGGAAAACTGCCGCCGCCGCAGTTTTCTCGACCGGAAGTCGCCGCCGAATTGGCTAAAGCTATGAATATTTTTAGTTACGAGATTTAAGTCTTGAATCTTGGTGTTGGCTGGCGGCATTTTTAAGAGTTTTGAAATCTTAACCTTTGAGTTTTAAATGTGAAAGTTTAAACTTAAAACTCAAAGGTTAAAATTTCAAAAACATTTTGATCCTAAAGACTCAGAATTTAATAAAATTTACGAAAATCATTGAGGTGAATTTAACTTAAATAAAACTGGCGCAAAACGTAATTTGACGCACTGCTTGTAGCGGTAAGGTGTGATTGGGTGCACCGTGTATACAAAGGTTCTGCGTGTTCGACTGTTAAAATTCCAAACATTAAATTCTAAAGCTATTTAAAAATGGGACTGAAGCGGCGGGAATTTTTGCAGAATACTGGCCGGGTGCTAGCCGCCATCGGTATCGGCGAGGCTTTGCGTCTGCGGTTGGACGATCGCTACCTGCAAGCGATCGCCGGGCCGATGACCCGCAAATTGGCTTTGTTGGTTGGCGTTGACAAATATCCAGACTCGCCCCTGCGCGGCTGCGTCACGGATGTGGAATTGCAGCGGGAACTGCTGATCTGTCGGTTTGGATTTGCGCCGTCGGATATTCTGACTTTGACTGACGCTCAAGCTACGAGGGAAAATATCGAGACGGCTTTTGTCACTCACTTGACTCAACAAGCAAAACCCGGTGATGCGGTGGTTTTTCACTTTAGCGGCTGCGGTAGCCGAGTCAGTTCGATCGACTCTCCAGGGAAAATACAAAACAGTTTGGTGCCGGCGGATGATGCTTTGCCGCTGCTAGGAAACCCGGCGGTGAACGATATTTTAGAGGAAACGCTGCTGCTGTTAGTTCGATCGCTCGCCACAGAAAATGCGATCGCCATCCTCGACACCAGCTACACCTATCCGGGTTTTTCCAAAAAGGGCAACTTTCGCATCCGCTCCCGTCCCCGCTTCGCAGACGGCGAGCCAAGCCTCGCAGAATTAACGTTTGCCGAAGGCCTCAAGTCCCGCCCGAATCTCCGCAGGGAGGCCTCGGTAGTTGCTCTTGCCGCCAATTCCCAAATCGCCGCCGAACAAGACTGGGACGGATTTAGCGCCGGTTTGTTTACCTACGCTCTGACTCAAACTCTGTGGCAGGCTACTCCCGCTAGCAGCTTCAGCGTCTGTTTCAGTCGCGCGGCGGGGAATGTCGAGCAACGGTTGGGGTTGTCGCAGCAACCGCAAATACTGCATCAGGTTTTAACAGCACCCCCGGCGGTAGATTTTTCAAGTTTAATGTTGAATTCCCCTGCTGCTGATGGCGCGGTGACGGCGGTGGAAGACGGCGGCAAAACTGTGCAGTTGTGGCTGGGCGGATTGTCGCCGTTCGCTTTGGAGTCTGCTGCGGGTTCTGTGTTTGCGGTGGATTCTGCGTCGGGGGGCGATCGGCTTGTGCTGCTCAGACGCGCGGGTTTGTCGGCGAAAGCTCAAATTTTAGACAAGCCCGATCGAGCTTTCGGTCAATTAACAGCCGGCGAACTGGTGAGGGAAGAAATTCGGGTATTGCCGCGAAACATCGGTTTGACAGTAGCTTTAGACTCTGGTTTGGAACGGATCGAGCGAGTGGACGCTACCAGCGCCTTCGCGACAGTGCCGCAAGTTTCGGCGGTAGGCGGCGAGCAACCGGCTGACTGTCGGTTCGGTAGAGCCCCGGAAACGGCTTTAGCCGAAAGTGTCTCAGCTCGCGAGCCTGTTTTGGATCGAGGCCGCTACGGTTTGTTTTCTTTGGGTCAAATGCCGATTCTCAATACTGAGGGCGACGGGGGAGAAGCAGTCAAGGTGGCGGTGCAGCGGTTGACTCCGCAGTTGAAAGCGCTGCTGGCTCTTAAGTTGCTGCGGCTGACGGCTAATGAGGGGTCTTCGCGCCTGAAGGTGCGGGTAACTCTGGCAACTCTGGCACCGCAAGCGCGGGTTGTAGCGCAGCGGGAGCCTGTACGGGCCGATCGCACTTACCGCATGGAACCTCTGACCGCTGACAGCGAGAAATCGGCAAATATCGATTTGCTAAGCCTGAAAATTGGCAGCCGCATTCAGTACCGCTTGTATAACGAGGGCGATCGCCCCGTTTATGCTGCGGTATTGGCGATAGACAGCGCCGGAAGGCTGTTGGCAGTGAATTTGGAGGGTCTAAATGCTGCTGGGGGGATGTCGCGGGCGATCGCTCCGGGGGAGAATTTGAGCGTGCCGGCGGCTGGGGCTGTTGGGTTGGCGGTATCGGGGGCGATCGGACTTGCGGAAACTTTGATTGTATTTAGTGACAGTCCGTTCGATCGAACTCTGGCTGCAATAGCCGCCGAAATGCAGCCAACCGCAGATACTTTGCCCGCAGTGCTGTCGAATCCTTTAACTGTGGCGCGGGCTGTGCTGGAAGATTTGCACGCTGCTAGCGTTCCCGGCGTGCAGAAAGTTGGGATATCCACTGACGATTTAGCTTTGGATGTGAATGTTTGGGCGACTCTCAGTTTTGTTTATCGAGTAATTGGGAATGGGTAATTGGGAATTGGGGATTGGGCATTGGGCATTGGGCATTGGTAATCACAACAGTCAACCGTCAACAGTTAACAGTTACCTGACTGATAAACCTTTTCCACCATTTGAGCCAAGCGTTTCATCGCAGTTTCAATCTCATCATTTGTCGCAGTCAAACTAATCCGCAAACACTCCTGCTTGTGCTGCCAATCTTCCCGCAAACCGGGGAAGAAGGAGCTTCCGGGTACTAAAATTACACCAACTTGCTTCAATTGCTGATAAAATTCCCAATCTGTCACGGGCAAATCTTTCAACCACAACCACGCAAAAATAGCTCCTTCGCCACGATGTAAAAACCAGGGCAAATCCTGCGGCATCGCTTGCTCTAAAGTTGTTTCAACTACATCAAACTTACTTTGATAATAGGGCCGAATTACATTTAAACCAATGTCTGCCAGCGCCCCGGAATTAATCGCGCGCGCGGCGATCGCCTGTCCGTATCTCGGCGAATGAATGCACATATTAGTCTGAAACGATTCTAAGACTTGAATAATTTTTTCATCGCCGATCGCAATTCCGATTCTTTCTCCCGGTAATCCAGCTTTCGACAAACTCATGCAGTGCACAATATTGCCGCCAAAAATCGGCGTCATCTCAGTAAAATTCAAGGCTGGGAAGGGAGGGCCGTAGGCGGAATCGACGAACACCGGTACATCGAAAGCAGCAGCCATTGCTGCAATTTTCTTAACTTCTTCGTCGGTGAGAACGTTACCCGTGGGGTTGCAGGGACGGGAAAAGATGACGCAACCAGTGGTTTGGTCGATCGACAATTGGCTGAAATCCGGGCGATATTTGAACCTGTGGGCGGCTGCATCAATATCGAGAGTTGGTTTGCAAGCAACTACCGCTTCGGGAATCAAGCTGACTCCGCCATAACCCGTGTAGTCTGGGCTTAAGGGCAAAACAATATTTTTGAGGCTACCCCCCCTCGCCCCCCCTTGGTAAGGGGGGGATGGGGGGGGTGTAGTGTAGCCACCGAAGGCATTAGCTGCGTAGAAATAGATCGATTGACTACCGGGAGTAATTAGGATATTGCGATCGGTCAAACTGAGTCCGTAGCGCCGGTTAAAATCCTCGCGCACCGCATCAATCAACGGTTGATAACCTTGACTCGAACCGTAGCGGCAAACCACCTCGCCGTATTCCGCACTCGCCAAAAGTTCCGCAGTACAATCGCGCCACAACTGCTCGACTTCTGGCAAAATCACCGGATTGCCGGCACTCAAATTAATAAACTCTTGCCCGCTACCAGCTCTGAGAGTTTCAATAATATCTTTCATGATTGCCCGAACTCCAGTGAGTTGGGACATCTGAGTACCAAATTGAGTTAGGGCAGGTTTCATAGCAAGTGCAGCGACAAAAATAGAAGTTTACCCATGATAACCGCAGTCGGAGGCCTTCGGATTTTTTTTGGCGATACCCCTTGCCAAACCACAAGATTATGTGCGATCGTATTTATAGTTGGATCGTAATAGTTTTTGGGTTGTCTAGGAATCAAGACAAAAAAATTATTTTACCCCCTCTTCTTGCTTATGTTTATTGGAACGACAGAAGCAGGTAGCCTGTTAGGAGTCTCTTCCGCCAGAGTTCGGACTCTCCTAATCCAAGGCAGAATTCAAGGAGCCTGCAAAATTAGCAAAGTTTGGATAATTCCCCTGGTTAATGGGATGCCCGTAATTAGTCCGGGTCGCGCCGGCCCCCGTCCTCGATGGCACAAACCTCCGCCGCGTTCTGTAACTTGCATCCATATCAACAAAAATTCGATTGCTCAAAATAACCACAAAAAACCTGAAGACCGAGTGCCTGTAATCTCGGTCAAAAAAGGCTCCAGCAATGTTTACGCTTGGGATGTCGAAGTCCAAGGAAGTTGTCGCATAGTTTATCGACACGATAGTCCGAAAAACTGTGGCGCTCGTGTCTGGATTGAAACTTATTCTGAAGTTAAGTTGATCGATCGACAGCTAGAAATTCCTATACCTCATCCATCCAGACTCCCTCCCGGAATTAAAACCCCTATTATTGATAGAAATATCCTTTCTATCAAGGTGTAGCTCGTGCTCAACTTACTTCTGCAACTATGGGGAGGATTATTTTATCTTCTCAATAAAGTCTTTTTCTCCAGGGCAGAACGAAGCAAAAACAATCAAAGCAAGCAGCAATCCCGTTTTTGGGCATGGACGTCCTATCTGATCGGTTTACCAGCATGGGTCATTATCCTAGTATCGGGACGCAACTGGATAGCCGCCGCGATCGAAACTGGGGGCGCTCCAGCGATGATCGTTGGGCCCATTAACGCGCGGCGAGGCCAAGGGCACGCTCCCCTGTGGCTTGACCATTTTGCCAAGCTGACCTTGGCGATCGGTCTGGGATTGAGTTTATATGACTTTGGAGGGCTGACGACTCTCAGTCAGGTGCTGGAATTGGGGATGGCTTCTGGGTTCCTGATGGGAACTTATCTGCTTTCCAAAGACAAGCCTCACGGTTATTTCTGGTTGATGCTGGGAAATATCACCTGCGCCTGCTTGATGGGTATTCAGGGTAATTGGCTGCTTCTAGCCGAACAAGTCATCTCCCTTGGATTTGTGCTTGATGCCTATTTGGTACAGTGGCGGAAGCTCAAAATCAGATTGCCAAAAAATTAAGAGAGATTCAGACCAAACTTTCAAAGATTGATGCCCAAATTCTAGAAATCTGAGGACGATCGCAGTATACGAATCGCGACACACCGGAATTCAACTAAACTTCTATTACGGATTAAAACTAGCCAATCACTTAAGTAAGATCGTGTAAGTAAAATGGCAATTATACTCAAGGGCGATCGTCCGTTACAAGATACAAGATCGCCAAACCCACCATCTATCAAAAGTCAGCATTCAACTCAATGCCTAGTAGGATTTGAGAAAATATTGTTGCAGACTTAGGTTAAAATAATAGAGGTGTTGAGTTTATTTTTAATTGTTTATGCAAATTTGGCAAGCTGACTTTTACCGCCGCCCTCTCCAAGACGAAGCGGAAAAGCCAGTGTGGGAACTTTTGATTTGCGACTCGGCGCGAAGTTTTGAATTTAGCGCTGTTTGCAGCCAGTCGCAAGCTAATTCTACTTGGGTGGCGCAGCAGTTGCAGCAGCAAATTCAAATTTACCAAAAGCCCGATCGCCTTCAAGTATTTCGACCTCAATCTCTGAGTTTAATTCAAGCTGCGGGCAAAGTTTTGGGCATAGAAGTAGAAGCGACTCGGCGCACTGCGGCCCTGAAATTGCTGCTGCAACAGCGCGCCAAAGAATATTTGAGCCTGCCGAATTATACTGGAGAAGCTTACAGTCCGATCGCCCTTGAGTCGCCGCCGCCCGTTCCCTTACCAGAAAGCCTCTGGGGCGATGGCTGGCGTTTTGCTTCCCTACCCGCAGGCGATATTGCAGAAGTTTTTCAAGGGCGTCCCGTGCCCATATTGGCAATGCCAGAATTGCTGTTACCGCTGAACTTGGGCTTGGCCTCAACAGTGCCCGTACCCGGAGTCGTAATTGACGGCGGGCGACAGTCGATGCGATTAGCTAGATGGCTTCAGGATGCCAAACCTTTTGCTTTGAATTATGTCGCTGGTGCTCCCGACGGATTGATTTTGGAAGCTGGATTAGCAGATCGGTGGGTGGTGGCTACTTTTGAAGATCGCGAGGTGAAGGCGGCGGCGGAAATTTACCAACAGCGGAAGCAATTAAGTCAAGGATTGCATTTTTTGTTAGTGCAGCCCGATGATACTGGCATGACTTATACAGGCTTTTGGTTGTTGAATTTCGATCGGTAATCTGATTTCTGATGTCGCTGCGGCGGCTTGTCCCAATCCAATAAAATACCGCCCGAACTAAGTTCCAGCAGATACAGACTCACACAAAAACTTTTAAACAGCTTTTTGAGCTAGCAAGAGAGGGTGCAGCTTGGTTATTCTACAACTAAAATCAATCCGTTTTGGATGCCCTGACACACTCGATCGATGTGAAAATGATCCTTTTTGTCGAGCCCGTCGAGGACTGCTGATTTGAGCAGCCGTCTGTCGAGGGGAGTAATTTGGCGGAAGGCAAAGATGCGCTGGACGATCACTTCCACAGAAATTTTGGCCGCACTAGCAGAACTGACTGTCATGGTCTTAACACCCTAAAAAGAGATAGCAGAACCCTGTACTTTTATTTTTAAAGATTTAGTGAAGTTATGTTGTGATTAAAATCACATTTTTTAAGTAAAATATAGCGTATGGGTAACTGCTGTCATGAAATTTTCAATTATCTTGACGCGAACTTAACAATGGCCCGATAGAATCACTAAGAGTGAAACTCAGGCAGAGGGTAAAAATGGCACAAGCAAAGATCGGAATTATCGGCGGCAGCGGTTTGTATAAAATGGCAGCCCTCAAGGATATTGAAGAGGTAAAAATTGACACACCTTTCGGTTCGCCGTCGGATGCCGCAATTGTGGGAACATTGGATGGTACGCCCGTCGCATTTCTGGCAAGACACGGCCGCAACCACACTTTTTTGCCCTCAGAAGTGCCGTATCGGGCAAATATTTATGCAATGAAGAGTTTGGGAGTTGAGTATTTAATCTCAGCGTCGGCGGTTGGTTCCCTGAAAGCAGAGGCGAAACCTTTAGATATGGTAGTGCCGGATCAGTTTATCGATCGTACAAAAAATCGAGTTTCTACCTTTTTCGGAGAAGGAATAGTCGGTCACATTACATTCGGCGATCCGGTTTGCGGCGAATTGGCTAAAATATTGGCAAGTGCGATCGAATCCTTGAACCTCTCCGACGTTACCCTGCACCGCCGCGGCACATACATCTGCATGGAAGGCCCCGCATTTTCCACAAAAGCAGAATCCCACCTTTACCGCAGTTGGGGGGCGACAGTCATCGGAATGACAAATTTGCCAGAAGCAAAATTAGCCAGAGAAGCAGAAATTGCTTACGCAACTTTAGCCTTAGTCACCGATTATGACTGCTGGCACGAGGATCACGACTGTGTAACTGTAGAAATGGTAGTTGCCAACTTGCACCGCAATGCAGAGAATGCTCAAAAAGTCATTCAAGAAACAGTCCGTAGACTAACTGAAAATCCCCCCGTTTCCGAGGCACATTCAGCTTTGAAATATGCAATCCTGACTCAACTTGACAAAGTGCCAGCCGCAACTAAGGAGAAAATGGGTTTGCTGTTGAAGAAATATTTGTAGGGAATAGGGCATCGGGCATCGGGCATTGGGCATCGGGCATTGGGCATTGGGCATTGGGCATTGGGCATTGTGAACCAAGAACTTTCTTTCAAGTTGTAATATCATTTCCAGTTGCATCGTCAGGCGATCTAACCTTTCTAGAACGCAGAGAACACAGAGGGATATCGGAGAGATCAATAGCGGGACGATGCTACCGGATTTGATATTATTAGTTACCAATGCTCGATGCCCAATGCCCAATGCCCAATGCCCAATGCCCCATTTATTAACTTATCAACTGTTTGAAGGCATCGTGTTCGCGAATCTTCTCCAAATCAGCTTCAGTTTTTGCCAACTCTTTACACAAATTAGGGTTGAGATTGAGGGCGCGTTTTAAATTTTCAATTGCTAATTCAATTTTACCTTGTAGCGCATAACATCGGGCTTTATTGTACCAAATCCTGTAAAAATCAGGTCTAATTTTAGCAGCATTGTCGTAGGAATCAATCGCCGCTTCGTATTTTTGCAACTTGGAGAGTGCAACGCCTCGATTGTTCCAAGCATCGGTATAATCATTTTTGATTTGTAGGGCTTGATTGTATGAAATTACGGCTTGTTCGTACTCCTGCATTTTGGAAAAGGCAACGCCTCGGTTGTTCCAAGCGTCGGCGTAATCGGGTTTGGCTTGAATTGCTTGTTCGTAACAGTCGATCGCCTCTGGGTACTTCTGCAACTCCAACGATACCACGCCTCGATTGTTCCAAGCGTCGGGATAATTCGGGCGAATTGTCGTAGCTTGTTCGTAAGAGGCGATCGCCTCTGGATACCGCTGCATTCTGGTGAGGACAACTCCCCGGTTGTTCCAAGTATCGGCTAAATCCGGCTGAATTTTCAGGGCGCAATCGTAAGCTGCGATCGCATCTTCATAGCGGTTTTCAAAGAAACAAGCATCTCCCTGTTTGGCGTAGTCGCCCGCTGTCAATAGCTGTTGATAGTTGCCGTAGTTAACCGGAGCAAATTCTTGAATTTGGGCATCGGGCAATAACAAATCTGTTTCTACATCCGCCGGGTGATTCTGGTATTGAATTTCACCTAAGATGCTTTCAGCGTCGGAAATTAATAGTTTTAATTGAGAGATTGTATCGTAATGGAGACTTTCAATTTCTTGGCGAGCAATTGTTGTCTGCTTGGACAATTTGCCCAACAGAAACCAAACACCGACTCCGGCTGCTGTAGGAAGCAAAGTTAAGCCAATGATAATCCCGTTCAGCAGCAGGGCTGTGCGCCCGAAAGCAATGTCAACTTCTTCTTGAACTCGATCGCGAATCTCTTCTTTAAGTTGGGGCTGCAATTGCTCCTGAACCAACAGTACCGCCGCCGCAGGTTCCGAGGCAGAAACGCTACTGGCGCAGAGTAGAATAGTCAAAAGGGCGATCGAGCTAATACTTTTTCTAAAAATACTTGACAAACGCATTGCCTTAGTGATACGCACCTGATTTGCGATTTTCATCTTTCAAGAAATGCTGGTAAAGATGATCTCAGACTAGCTTATTTGTTCAAAAACTCTTAAATACAGGATATCTGTTGTGCAGTCCCCTCCGATCAAATTGCTGACCAAAAAGGTGGGATACAAGCCCCGTCGTTTTAGGACGGCTTGATGATATGCTGTTGATAGGGTTAAACTCTTCTCCCTCTGGACTCAAAACACGTTGAAACAGCTACGTTGAGAGTAGGCGCAGAGAACGCTATAAGGGCAATGGTCTAAAATCCAACCTGGAAGCACAAAAGTCTTTGTTTGCGGACAGAGTAGTCGCCATAGGGCATTGGGAGACTCTAAACGGACGCCGAGGGACTTTAAGACTGGCTTGCCAGCAAGACCCGATGAAGCGCCAAGAATCACCGCACTTTTAGGGTGAGTATGTCAAGCAAGAATTGCTAGACGAAGTTGCAGCTTCTTCCCGCAGCAATCCCCGCCTCGGTATTGTTATTTTGAACGAAAACGGTCAAATCTTGCGATCGTTGCGAGTCAGCGCTGCCGGGCCCACTCGCGCTGTGGAACTTCCAGAGGGCACTATTCACACGTTAGTAGCTTTGGCACCGGATACTGTGATTTTGGAGTTTAAGGAAGGGCCTTATGATGTGGGGGCGGATAAAGACTTTTTGCCCGATTTTCCGGCGGAGGGAAGTCCGGCGGCGCGAGAATTAGTCCTGATTTGGGAAGCGGAATTTAAAGGTTAACTGCCCAATGCCCAATGCCCAATGCCCAATGCCCAATGCCCAATGCCCAATGCCCAATGCCCCATAACTACTGACTGATGAATCTAATTGTTGTCATGCGACTGTATAAATCTGGGGCGGTGCGAATGATTTTTCTGAGAAGTTCATCTGTAACCCAAAAAACGAGGGGAAAAGAAAACTTTTTGCTTAATTCGCTGCATACTAGGTTGGTAGAAATCAGCAATCGGTCGATCGGCTCGACTGACTCCAAACCGAGGATCATTAAAGCTGGAGGCTGTTCGCCATCTAATTCTGCTGCGATTGTCATGTAAAGAGTTGTCGCCGATTTGGGTAAAAACAGTTGCCGCGGTTTCTGGGGACAAGTTGCTTCGAGCCGATCGACTATTTCCTGCCGCAAAGCCAGCGAGTTGCAGTTGACTAAAACGAAAGAAGAGTAACCTTGGGAAAGACGAAATGCCCGAGTTAAAGTTGAGAATGACCGTTCGTTATATTTAGCTGAGTCGTTTGCCGCTGTATTTTCTGAGCTTTTATCGACAAGCATAAAGTGCAGATATTTTATCTTGTTTTAGAGATTGTCTAGATTAACGGATATTTCTAAAGAAAATCTGAAGGTGACACAATTCTTTTTTTCTTAAAAATATCCTGGATATTATAGCAGTGTTTTAAATTAATATCAATAGTGCGATCGACTAATTGGGCTTCACCAGCTTCCCGGCCACCTGCGGCGGTAAAACCAAACTATCAAATGTAGTTAAACATACAACAAAATCACCTAGTCTTCAGAGCCAAAGGCAAAGTAAACCAAAAAATTGCCCCAGCACCGGGACTGCTAATCACCCCAATTTCCCCGCCGTGAGCGGCAATAATTTGCCGGCAAAGATACAAGCCCAAACCCAAACCGACCGAGTGTCGGGATTGATAACCCCTAACGTAAAGGTCAAAAAGATGTTCGCACTGTTCCGGCAATATTCCCGCCCCATCATCTTCAACAGTACAGCAAATCATATTTGGGGAATCAATTGGTAATTGGGAATTGGGAATTGGGGATTTATCGATATCCTGTTTCAGTTTTCTTGGATTTATGAGGGTTTTTTCAACAGGGATTACTTTAGCAGAAATTTTTAAATTTAGTCCGGGTCGATTGTGTTTTAAAGCATTAGCAATTAAATTAGAAAAGACCCGCCACAACTGAGTTGTGTCAGCATTCACGGCGGGCAAATCATCGGCAATCAAATTTTTGAAAGTAGCTTTAGACTCATTCATTAAAGGTTCCAAATCAGTCGCTACCGCTTCAACTACCGCCTTCAAATCAACCCGATCGCAGTGCAGAACCAAACCGCGCACTTCCCCGGCGTGAACTTCCAACAGCGAATCGATCAACCGCAATTGCTGCTCGCTACCTTGAATCATCCGTTCCAAGACCGATCGGGGAATTGCGATCGAGTCCCCAGTTTTTGCCTGCCAATTTTTCAACACCATTAACATTCCCGCCACCGGATTTCGCAAATCGTGAGAAAGAGCGTGAATAAACAGCCGCAGCGATTCTTGTGCCTGTTTGCGCTGCGTGATATCCTCAATAGAGCCTTCATAATAAAGCACAGCGCCGCTGCTGTGGCGAACCGCCCGCGCTTTCTCGGAAATCCAGACGATACTACCGTCACAGCGGTAAATTTGCGACTCAAAATCCGAGACTGTGCCGCTTTCCTCGATCGATCGCAAAAACTCATTTCTGCGAACCGGATCGACGTACAACTGTCGCTCAATATCAGTAAACTTTGCCGTCACTTCTTCCGGGGAATCGCAGCCGTAAATCCGCGCTAAAGCTGGATTTGCAGTAATGTAGCGCCCGTCGGGAGTGCTTTGAAAAATTCCCTCACCCGCATTCTCAAAAATACTGCGATACTTCGCCTCCGCCACCTCCAACTGCTGGTAAGCAGATGCCAACTCGCGCTTGGTACTAAACTCAGTCCGTTGCAAACATTCGTACCAATAAACCGACAAATCGCAGATCAAACAAAACCAAAATAAATACAAGTAAAACCCGCTCAGTCGAAAAGCACTATACCTAGCAAGACTCAAATTTAAAACCAAATTTATGCTGACGTGACAGAACAAAACGCCGAGTTGAGAAATCAGGTGGAGGCGCCACCGGACGGGCATCAGCGTAGCTTGGGTTAGAAATGCTAAACTCCAGGTTAGAATAGGTAAGTCCCCGATTTTTGCTACGGCTAATCCAAGTTGTACAAGGACTGTCAGCGACCACGAAAAAGCCAGAAACAACCAACCTGGATAGCGCTGTCCGATCGCTGTTTTTTGCAGCATGAAACAAGTCAGCAAGCTCAATTCTACAGCAGCGCTGGTGTACAAATAAACAATTTTAAATTCCCGGGGAGCGAAGAGTGCTTCGCCTAGGAGATAGACAATGATTGAAAAGGCAAAAAAAATGGCAATTCCCACAGCAGGGCGCAGCCGATCTCGGAGGAAGCGATCGCGCCACACCTCGTAAACTGTTAATGCCTGAACTGATTTTGCATTGCCCAAATAGCTCATATGGAAGAAGGAAGAAGGAAGAAGGAAGAAGGAAGAAGGAAGAGGTAATAATAGCAATAGTTTCAGCGATCGAGAATGCGATGCACTGAGCGCAGTCGAAGTGTCCTAACTACCGGGCGCGGTTGCTATACTATTTTAGATTAAAGAATTGGGGAAGAGCGATCGTCCGAGTTGACAGCCGGTAGCGAAAACCAGAAAGTCGAGCCGCCTCCAGGAGTGCTTTCGACGCCTACGCAGCCGCCGTGAGCTTTGATAATTTGCTTGGAGAGGTACAATCCCAAACCCAGCCCTGTTAATTGTCGGCTATTGGGGTCTTGAACGTAAAGTTCAAACAGAGATTCCCGCTGTTTGGCGCTGATTCCCACTCCATTGTCTGTTACAGTACAGCGAACCATTTTTACGGTAACTCTGGGCAGTTTGCTGCCGGTACTGCCAATTTGGCCCTGATAGCGGGGCAGTTTGCAACTGCCGTCGACGTTGAATTTGGCCCGGATTTCCTGATGTTTGCGGGCGGTGTCGAGCACCGCAGGACGATCGCCCTCCTGATCGGAGGCGTTGGGGATACAGCGGGCGATCGGAGTATTCTGGGATGTTAAAAACTGTAAATTTAGTTCAGAAATTAGCGCTGATTCAACTTCAATTACCTCGGCTTTCAAAGTTATATGTACTCCCGGATGATTGTGTTTAATCGCATTAGTTAGGAGATTTTCGAGCACCCGCTGCAAGTGTTTGCTGTCTGCATTGACTCTGGGCAAATCTGCGGGTATTTCAAACGTCAAAATTGCTTGATTTTTTGCCAACATTGGTTCTAAATTGGCAACAATTGCGGAAGTTAAAGACTGGAAGTGCAGCGGTGCTGTATGGAGAAAAATACCTTTGACCTCGCTAGCGTGAGCGTCGAGTAGGGCATTAACCATCGTCAACTGGTGTTCGCTACCCTGAACTATCCGCTGCAAGATCGATCGAGAAACTGCAATATCCTGTAGAGAGTCAGAGGACGATTTGTCGAGCAAATTTTTCAGCAGTATTAACATTCCCATCACAGGAGTGCGGAGATTGTGAGAAACTGCGTGCAAAAATAAATCTTTCAGGCGGTTACTTTCTTGCAGTTCGTGCATTTTTTGTTGCAGTTGCCGGGTGCGTTCCTCCACTTGAGATTCTAAGTTAGTATTGAGAGCTTTTACTTGCTGCAAAAGTTGGGCACAAGAGAGGGCGATCGCCACTTGGGTAGCGAGTTTTTCTAACAAGTCAATTTCAAATTCCTCCCACTGGCGCGGCCCGGAACATTGGTTGACGGCCAAGATCCCGAACAACTCATCCCCGAGGACGATCGGCACATTTAACGTCGCCCGAATTTGATAGTCGCTGTATAATTGGGCAAACTTATTGTCAGCTTGAACTGTAGTAGTATCTGAGACAGCTCGGACGCGGTTGCGAGCATAAAAAGTTTTCTGGTTTTCGAGGTAACTTTCGTCAGCGAGTACCCACCCGAGGAGAGGACGGCATTGGGCATCGACAGACTCAGCCACCACCTTACCGTACACTCTGGCAGCAAGATGTTCCCCGCCCGCTTCCACAATGCCGATGAAAGCGCGGTCAGCCTTGAAAAATTGCCGGACTTCGGCAACAGTAGTATTGAGAATTTCTTCGAGGTCGAGGGAGTGGCGAATTCGCAGGGCGATTTCGGATAGCAGCCGATCGCGATCGGAAGATGCTCGCAAAGCCGCTTCTGCGCGGTGGCGTTCTGTCACATCCTGAACTGTGGCCGCTATGACGTTTGAGTTAATTGCGGACTGTTCGCAAACAATGCGTACTTCGCCGCCGAATAGCACGATCCGGTAATTAATGCAATAGGGTTTGCGCTCAAACATCGCTTGACACTGCGATCGCGCTACCAATTCCCGGTCTTCTGGATGTACCGCCTGCAAAAAAACTTCTGGCGTCGGTTTGACAGTTCCCGGAGTCAAGCCCAAGAGCCGATAAAGCTCGTCCGACCACCGCAATTCGATATTGGGTGTCAGGTGTACGGAGGATGCTTCACAGTTGAAAGCAGGCTCGATGGCGGCGCAATTTAAGTCCCAATTGCCTAACTGAGCGATGCGCTGGGCGTTGGCGAGACTGGCTTCGCGATCGCGCAGCAGGGCGGCCGTGCGGCGCACTTCCATCAGGGCTTCTTCGCGTTCTGCTGCGGCGGCGGCCAACATCAGGGCCACAAGGGCGATCGTACCGGTAAAAGCCTGTAAAAATAAAACTGCCTGTTTGAGATTATCGCTTTTGGCCAAAAACGGGCCTCCTCCCTGCACCGTTCCCAAAATCGCGATGTAAGACACGATCGAATAAGCAAAAATTGCACCCGGCGGCTGAAACCGCAAAGCGGCCCAAACTATCAAAGGAAAAGGCAGATACTCCAGCGGATACAAAGCACTGGCTTCCTGTGTTTTTGAGCAGAAAACCAGCCAGCTAAAGCTCAGTAAAAGAGTCAGCCAGAGTGCTATTTCTGAATAATTAAAAATTAAGAATAAAAAATTATAGCGTTTTTTGGTTCCCGGAGATGTGCGTGGATAATTAGTAATTAGTAGTTGCGAGCTTGTACTGAGCGTAGTCGGAGTATTGGCAATTAACAATTGGGATTTTGCCCAGTTAAAAAGTCCGATAAAATTTGAAATAATCGGTGGTTTTATTTTAAATTTAAAACTTGCAAGAGCGTGGTTCAAAGTCAGCAAGACTGGGGTCACAATCAAAATTCCCATCCCGTCTCCCAGCCACGTAGTCCACCAGTTGCGAGAGAAATTGCTCCACTGAACCCAACCAAAAATGCACGCGCCCAAGTTGCCGAGGGTAGAACCGAGGAAAGTAGACCCGATGACAGCACCTACTACCAAACCCATCACATCTTGCAATCGATCGAGCTTAGTCGAAAATCCGCTCCGCCTCAGCGCCGATTCCCCCGCTAAAGCTTGCACGGTGACGCTAAAGGCCGATGTGACTATGACGGCGGAGGGTAGAGCGGCAGTAGAGTTTAACAGCACCGAACCGAGGGCAATTCCCGGCCACATCTGCCGCCCTTGCAGGAGCACTGCCGCCAGAGCAATACCGGCGGGCGGCCACACGGGGGAGGCTTCGGCTTCCACCAGTCGGAGTATCGACACTGCGAGTTTTCCGGTAACAAAGTAGGCCAGGGCCAGGATGCCGGTGTGTAGAAGCGGACGAGTGCGGCGGTTGAGCAGTTTCATGTTTGGGTGCGATCGAATCCTCCATTGCTAGTTTTTAATTTAGGCGGTTTTGGGGCGATCGAACTTCCTGCTGTCGAATCACCTGAGTGGGGGAGTTTGGGAGAGTTGACAGTTGACGGTTGACGGTTGACTGTTAACCGATGCCCAATGCCCAATGCCCAATGCCCCATGCCCAATGCCCAATGCCCAATGCCCAATGCCCCATGCCCAATGCCCCATGCCCCATGCCCCATGCCCCATGCCCCATGCCCCATGCCCACTTCTTAAAATCCAAAACCCCGCTTACCGTCCGGCTTAGTAGTCAGCCAATTTGTCTTAGCGCTGGCGAGTTGTTCTTCACTAACTGTAGCGTCAGTCAGATTAGCGCCACACAAATTAGCGCCCCGCAAATTTGCCTTGCTCAAATAAGCGCCCGTCAAGTCAGCACCTCGAAAATCCGCGCCTTCAAAATTGGCAGTGCTGCAATAAGTTTCAGTCAAATTTGCTCCCCGCAAATTCGCCTTAATTAACCTCGCGTGGCCCAAATTTGCCCCAGACAAGTCCGCTGCTTGCAAATTTGTCTTCACCAACCTAGCCTGATAAAAATTACTCCCCGCCAACTGGGCTTTTTGCAGTTGCAAACCCGACAGTTCGCAGTCAGCAAAATCACGTTTACCTTTAAAATATGCCGCTCGCAAACTGTTGGTATCCCACTTGAAAACAGCTTTCGTTCCCCTGGGCGCGGCTAAATTGTCATTGGAAAATGCGGCTGTCCCGAAAGTTCTGCCGGACTCTGCTAGACTGCGGGCAATTCTCGGCTGTATCCCCGTGTTCCCGGATTGGGTGAAGGAAGTTTTAGCACGGGTACTTTGCTTGATCGATCGCAAATCTCGATCGGTGTTGGTCTGGGGCGATGGCCACGAAGTAACCTCACCGTTAAATATCGTCGGTTCTTCAACCGTCCGGCTAGAGCCGTTGAATTGAGTTGCCAAGCCGTCGCAAAGGTCTGCGTCTTCAAATTCGCCATTGAGAGCTTTGACGACATCTGCTGCCGATTGAAAGCGGTGACTGACGATCGGCTTCAGCATTTTATCCAGAATCCGCACAAAATTTGGGCTTACCTGAACGTGAGGCTGCCAAACAATTTCGCCGGTTACGGCATCGAAATCTAAATCCTTGGGCGACTTTCCGGTCAGCAAGTACAAGCAAGTCATGCCCAAGGCGTAGATATCGCTAGCAAATATCGGCCGCAGCGCCATTTGTTCCGGGGGAGCAAAACTAAATGTGCCGACTGAAAATTTGGTGTTGGCGCTTTGGTCGGCGGGGTCTAATAATAATGTTTGGCTAACTTGGTCTTTTACAGCTCCGAAGTCAATCAGAACTAAGTGGCTGTCTTGAACGCGGCGAATAATATTTGCGGGTTTAATGTCTCTGTGAATTACTCCTTGACTGTGGATATATTGCACTACAGGCAGAATTTCTAATAGAAAATTTTTAACATCCGATTCATTGAAACGGCCTGATTGTTTGACTTCTTGTTTCAAAGTCGAGCCTTTAACATACTCTTGAACTAAGTAAAATTGCTGTTCGGTTTCAAAATAGTCTAGCAGCCTCGGTACTTGCGGGTGGTCTCCTAGTTGACCGAGGGTTTTCGCCTCTCGCTTAAACAATTCCCGCGCCATTTCTAAAACTCGCGGCGACGAACTACTGGGTCGCAGTTGCTTGACCACGCAACTCGGTTGGCCGGGCAAAGAGATGTCTTTTGCCAGAAATGTAGCTCCAAAACCTCCCTGTCCTAATGGTTCAATGACTTGGTAGCGAGCGCGCAGCAATAACCGCGCACCGCAAGCCTGACACTGGAGAATAGAGTCAGAAGGGTTTTGAGGATGTGGACAGCCCGGATTTACGCAGTAGCTCATGTTGATTGAGTTTGCCTATATTTTTCTAATCTTGCCAGCGTCGCAAGGGCGGCACAAACTCCCTGTTCCTGCTTCTGTTAGAAATACTGATCTATCAGTTGCTGGCGAGCCGTGCGCCCGGTTGCGAATTCCAATTGCACCTAAGTCTTTTAGGCCGATATCTTTTCCCTATTTTGATTATCTCGCTGCGGTGAGTTTTTTCGGTTGATTATCCTTGAAGATAGTTTAAAGACTTGCTATAGTTGCCCTTTTTTGTGTAAAGTCTTTCTAAACTTAGGTGTTTTTTGCGCTGCTAGATGTTTCTAGCATACCTCATTATCTGAATGAGAATGTTACTCATCCCCCAGCAGCCATCGACCTTTGGGGCGATCGCTCATTTGTGCTTGTCTATACCATCATACTCTTGACAAAATTAAATGTGTGTGGTATTGAGCTTTCCTAAATAAATTTTGGGACTGCGAGCATGAAGGCGCGCCGGCGCAGACTAATGACTAATAGCTACTGAGCACTGACAACTAACTACTAACTCTCATTATGCGTATTTCTCTAAACTGGCTGCGGGAATTGGTGGATGTAACTCAAACCCCGGAAGAATTAGCCGAAACTCTGACAATGGCGGGATTTGAAGTAGAAGAGATCGAAGACCGCCGTACCTGGGCCGACGGCGTGGTTTTGGGCAGAATAAGCGCGATCGAACAACATCCGAATGCAGACAAGTTGCGAGTTTGTCAAGTCGATGTTGGCAAAGCCGAACCATTGAATATTGTTTGTGGCGCACCCAACGCTAGGGCTGACATTTACGTGCCTGTGGCTGTTGTCGGAACTTTTTTATCAACTATTGATTTAAAGATTAAACCTGCAAAATTGCGCGGCGTTCCTTCCGAAGGCATGATTTGTTCTCTAGCAGAATTGGGACTGTCCAAAGAATCGGCAGGAATTCACATTTTCGAGCTAGAAAACCCAGAATTGGGCAGTGATATTCGCCCGCTTTTAGGTTTAGATGATGTCATTTTAGACCTGACAGCAACGGCGAATCGTGCAGACGCTTTGAGCATGGTTGGTGTGGCGCGAGAAGTGGCGGCGCTGACTGGCGCGAGTTTGAGAATTCCCGAACCAGCGGATGTGGCAATTCACGGGGAAAACAGTCCTAATTTAACAGTAGAAATATCCGAGTCTGAAGGATGTCCGATTTACACGGGGACAGCAATTTCAGGAGTAAAAATTGCACCGTCTCCGGCTTGGTTGCAACAGCGATTGCAGGCGGCGGGAGTACGGCCAATTAATAATGTAGTTGATGTGACTAATTACATTTTACTGGAATGGGGTCAGCCGCTACACGCTTTCGATCGCGATCGGCTACAATCTTTCACCGCAACTACTGATATCAACATCGGTGTCCGCTTTGCCACGCCCGGTGAATCCTTCAAAACCTTGGACGGACAAAACCGTAATTTGCAAGCACAAAATCTGCTAATTACTGCTAGCGACAAACCCGTAGCCTTAGCTGGCGTAATGGGTGGCGAATCAACGGAAGTTCACGAAGGCACCCAAAATTTAGTCTTAGAAGCAGCAATTTTTGACCAAGCCACGATTCGCCGTTCAGCCCGCGCTCAAGGCCTGCGAAGCGAGGCTTCGATCCGCTACGAACGCGGGGTGAATCAAGCGGCTTTGAAGACGGCTTCCAACCGCGCTGTTGCCCTAATTTTGGAGTTGGCAGGAGGCGCTGCGACGGTACAGAAAACGGCGAGTTGCGGTGGGGATAATTTGAGTTTTTCGCGATCGCTCGAATTGCGTCTGGATCGAGTAAACCGGGTTTTGGGACAGTTGAAAAGAGGCGAAACAGGCGGCGATTCATATCTGCAACCGTTCGAGGTGAAAAACATTCTCACAGCCTTGGGCTGCGAAGTTGTTCCGACTGCAAAAGAACGGGTGTTGGCGATAACTGTTCCGCCTTACCGCTACCGCGATTTAGAAAGGGAAATCGACTTAATAGAAGAAGTAGCGCGACTCCACGGCTACGACAATTTCTGCGATACTTTACCCAGCAAAACGGAACCGGGTTATTTATCCGCAGAATACGCGGCGATTCGGAAAGTGCGATCGGCATTTCGCGCCGCCGGCTTGACGGAGTTGATGCACTATTCCTTGGTAAAAACTGAGGGAGACAATCAGGTTGTATTGGCGAATCCGCTGTTTGTGGAGTATTCGGCTTTGCGGACTGAAATGCTGTCGGGTTTGATCGATGCTTTTGGCTATAATTTGGAACAGGGAAACGGTGCGCTCAACGGTTTTGAAGTCGGCCGCATTTTCTGGAAAGAAGGGGATGCCATGAAGGAAGCAGACGCAGTTGCGGGGATTATTGGCGGCGACCCGACTGTGTGGAAATGGCAGCAATCCGGGCGCGATCGACCTTTGAGTTGGTTTGAAGCCAAAGGTATTTTGGAAAGCGTGTTTCAACAGTTGGGTTTATCGGTGGAATATGCAAGCGATGCTTCTAATTCCCGCTTGCATCCGGGCCGCACTGCTGCGCTATCGTTAAACGGCAAGCATTTGGGAATCTTTGGACAATTGCACCCGCAATTGCAGCAAGAAAAGGATCTACCTGAGCAGGTTTACGTGTTTCAATTAGACTTGGGATTGCTGGTAGCTAATTTGGACGAATCGCACAATTCGACTCGCAAGTTTGCAGCTTATTCCAGTTTCCCAGCTTCCGACAGAGACATTGCATTTTTTGCATCTGTAGAGGTTCCGGTTGTTGAGATAACTAACGCGATGAAAAAGGCGGGCGGTAGCTTGCTAGATTCCGTGGAATTGTTCGACGAATACCGTGGTGACAACGTGCCGGCAGGACAACGTAGTTTAGCATTTCGGCTAATTTACCGCGCGGGCGATCGGACATTAAGCGAAACCGATGTCGAACCAGCCCAACAAAAAGTGCGCGATGTTTTAGTCGAGAAATTCGGCGTTAGTTTGAGAAGCTAAAACAGGCCATCAGTCACCAAGGGAGCCGCCGGGAATCAATTCCCCGCCGGACTCAGGGAAAGAGCGTTAAATTGACACCAACGGCTGCAACATATATCCAACAAACCCCTCTCTTTTCCCCTCTTTCTCTGCGCCCTCTGTGCCCTCTGCGGTTAAAAAATCTTATCTTAAAAAATTGCATCAAATCCACCTAATCTTATTGTACAATAACTTTAAAACAAATTCATTCAAGACTCAAAACCGTGACTAAATATGTAATGTGGGGAAGTTACTGCGAAGATGTCCTCGAAAAACGCGCTCCGTTTCGAGACGCTCATTTAGCGGGATTGGCTAAGCAGAAGGAATCGGGTATATTAAGTACGATCGGGCCAACGACAGATTTAACCAAAGTTTTTGCAATTTACGAAGCACAAAACGAGGCAGCCGTGAGACAATTGGTGGAAGCCGATCCTTATTGGGTAAATGGGATTTGGACTGAATACGACGTGAAAGAGTGGATTCAAGCTTTTTGAAAGGGTGAAACAGGGTGAACATCTTAAGATTGGACGACAGCGACTTAGTTCCTGTAGACTATGGTGATTTGCTGGACAAGATTTTAGAAGTTTTGCAGGGACGCAATCCGTTTAGCGTGTCGGGCGATTCCTGTCGTCTAATTATCGATATTGATGCCATTGCTGCTGATATTGCCAAAATAGAAGTGCGGCAACCGTTAGGTTCCTTTGAACGCCAAGCAGATTGTGCTACTGTTAATTTTCCGCAGGAAGTTGAGGAGCATTTTAGCAACAGAATCAAGCAGATAAAAGAGTGTTTGCGACAACACTTAGAATCTAAATTACCACAAAATACTTCTCTAGATAAGTTTGTCACTAGCTTAATTACTCCCCTAAATTCAGCCTCTTTTCGGGGAAATGGTCAAGAGTTAGGTTTTAAATACGATTTCGGCAAACGCCACCCTTCTTTAGAAAAAGAAAAGCTAACTCTGCAACCCCTCGATTCTGGTAGCCACGCCATTTTAAAACTGCATAAGTTGACGATTGCTGTGCGAAACACCGATATTTTTCAACAACAGCTAAAGGACGGTTTGGAAAACTACATTAGGGAAAATGCCGAGAATAGCGACGATAGGCAAGAACTCAACCATTGTCTTGATGAGGTGGTTAAAAATCCCGACTCAGATTTTCACAAATTAATCCGACTGGTAGACAAAGAAACCCTCGGAAAAATTACCAAAGAAGCAAAAATTACTTATTTGGAGTATCTGCTAGAACACATCCGCACTAGCAGCACAGATACTCTAGGTATCATCTATTTACAAGACTTGATTCGCCGCCTCAGATTGATAGAACAATTCATCAACGACAGCAGTAAAGCCGATGGGGAATATGAAGTAAATTATGCCGGATTCCGATTTAATTACAGAGAGATTTTTGCCAGAGCGGAAGTTTTAGATGCACTGCCAATTATTTCAATTGTAGAAGGTTACTTAGGAGAAAGCACCGACACCCCTCAAAGCGAACGTAAATTTATCTTTGCTCTCAAAGTCAAATTTAATAACCCAGTTCAATCGCTCGGTGGAAAGGAGGTATTTGAATATTATCTGAATCTACTAAATCCAGACAGTGAAGAACACCAAGCAGAAATTGCGGAAGATTCCCTTACCGAAACATTCGCCCGCAAGGTGTTAAAAATAGCATTGCTGTATCACTTTGTCTTTGCATCTCCCCACAACCCAGAAACGGAAAATTACAACCCTGAATTAGAACTTGACTTTAATCCTCTTCCTGGTTTTGAGAAACTCATCAAAGATGTATTGAGTCGTGATAATGACGAAATCAAAAAGAGACTTTTCCGAAATTTTGTGACTCGGTTTAAGGAAGTTAATGTTAAACATAAAATAAACCGTCTCAAGGAATTGCTGAAAAACTTTCTGAAACAGCAAACAATTTTGCCAAGCCGAACAGAAACGCGACACGTAAACCTTAAAATGGGTCTGGTAGAGGATATTGAGAATATTTTGACGACGAAGAAATTTTTTAATGATATTATGGATCGAAATTATAAGCAGACACTCCATTATATTGCCGTCGAGCAACCTACTGTCAACGAAAAATCTATTTGCCAGCTACCAGTTAATATTACCATAGAAGATATCCGCTATTTTCCTACTGATGAACGCCAAACTTTCAGCATGGAATACAATATCGAAGGTGTCGATGTTTTGCCTGTACTTTCTGTACCTAAAGCCGATCGTTCTAGAGCAATTTGCAAACAGCATTTTCAGACTAAATTAGTCTTGTTTCCCTATGACGACAGACGACTAGATAGTGGGGAGAAAGGTTTACAACCTGCGGCGACTTTTGTCTATAAGTTTACCATGTTGCTGCTGTCTTATATCTGTATGAGAATACTACTAGAAAATACGGCAGAAAACTTATTTATTCCGATGGCGAGACTTCACGAAGGTGTCCATAAACACCCTTCGCCATCAGAAGAATTTATGGCTAAAGTTTCCAAAACATTATCTCACATTTTGAGTGAAAAACAACGCTC